>DASPTR010000088.1:0-26841 GCA_035623315.1 Candidatus Acidiferrum sp.
AAACCGACCTAGGAGGGGGGTAGGTGTATCTTCGTATGTACAAACATCCCAAGATACAGATACTCTCCATCATGAAAAAACCGACCGTGGATAGGGGTAGGTGCATGTTCGGATGATGCAACATCCCAAAACTGCGGAAAAATTGGGGGTTCAGATTCTAATCATATATTCTTTTGAAAACAGGTTTCTGCTCTGAATTCTTCTAGGGTTTTCGAAGGAGATAGTTGTCCATCACGAGGCAGAGAACATCGAAGACTTCCGGCGCGCTCAGGTAATCAGTGTCTAAGATGAGATGAAAAGGCTCAAAGTCTTCACCCAAACTGAAACCATAAAGCCGCTTGTAGATACTTTTCGTCCCGGCTTCCTTCTCTTTCAAGGCTTTCAGAGCCAGCTCAAAACTCATGCCGTCCCTCCTGGCAATCCGCCTTGCCCTCTTCTCAATGGAAGCCTCCAGCCAAACCTTAAAACCACAATCAAGAAGCCACGGCATAGTCCAACTGTCCAACACCACGTCGCCCACCCTCGCAAACTCCAAAAGCTTCGCATCCACCACCCTGTCAAACTCAGAATCCTTACCCCTCAACTCAAGAAACCGCAAGCCCTCAGCACTCTCCCACCACCCACGCTTAATCCCCCCAAGACCCTCATCCAACGCCAAAGCCTTGAGCGCATCCCCACCAGAAAAATACTTCAAACCATACTTACTAGCAAGCCTACGCCCCAAAGTACTCTTCCCGCTTCCAGCCAAACCGCAAACACAAACAACCGACCCGTAAGCCCTCTTAAGTTCGGAAACCGAAGCAGTCTACCTCCTCGAAAACTAAGCCTTAGACACTCTTCGCTGCTTGTCTCAGACCGCGCTTGAGGCAATCGGAGCATATTTCCCCTCCGAACGGACGCTGAACAGTCTTCCTGCCCCGATTAAGCTTGACCGCCACAAACCTAGAAGCACGCGGAACCCCAGCCAACGGACGCTTACAGATGCGACAGCACCGCACGGCTCCAACCCTCAACTTATAATGAGTTCCCTGTCCAGCGCCAGGCAACCCCTTAGTGACGCGCTTACGACTCCTAGTACGACAACTTCGTCTCGGCACCTTACTCACTTACCTCCACAATCCCAAACACATGAGAGAAAACCGTCCCGAACATCATCGAACACAAGAGATACCACCACAACAACGAAGCAAAACTAAAAACAAGGACCTTAAGAATCGATCCGATACCTGGAAGATACGCGATAGCTATCGGCTCCGCCGGACTAATCTTAGTCGCCGGAATCGTGTAGAACCCCCCCAGAATCGACCATATGATGATCAGTGGAACAAAGAAAATCAACGTCACCTTCATCGACTGCCACATCATCTTAGACTGAAGCTGAAGAATCTCCTTCTGCCTCTTCATCACTTTCTCCAACTTCTTCTTATCCCCCTCACGCCTAGCATCCTGCATCTCCTTGTTCCAATCTGAAACCTCCCTCCGCACCGCCTTCGACTTCTCCGGATCCGTCAGAAGACGATTGGTCAGCGACGTCAACATCGCGATCAAAGCAGCCAGCGCAAAAAGAAAAAGCGTAGAAGAAGGAATATTCTGAAGAACGCTCAGAAGCACCTCAAACAACTAGGTCAACCCCCAAAGTGTTCGACAAGGGCGCCGCTGCATCTTCACACATGTCTCCAAACTGCCCTCGACCGACACTGCTCATCGCGATCATCTCTTTCTCAAACGTCCATGATATGACTATTGTAATATCCATGTCATCTACTCCCCAAAGATCCGCCTGAACGCAGGAATCGCCTCTGCAGCCTGCTCCTTCACCAATGTCTCATAGTACTGATACACGATACCAACCGTGAGCAAGACACCCATTCCAGAACCATAGACCCCGAAGAAGTCTGAAATACCCGCAACCAACGCAACGAGTATACCTCCCACCACAGTCACAGCTGGAATGTACCTCCCCAGAATCGACTCAATAGCCCTCCCAGACCGCCTGTACCCTGGAATCTCCATACCAGCATCGACCAACTGCTTAGCCACCGTCGAAGCCCCCAACCCACCCACTTCAAGCCAGGTAAGAGAAAAAACAACACAGAAAGCCATCAGTATCCCCAAATACGCAAGAGCCTTAACAGGATCGAATACAGTCTGCACGAAATTGCTAGGCGCGGTCACGTAGTACACTAGGCCGCCTGAAGGATTGTACCCTGTTACTTGAGTAGGCGCACTCGCATTTCCGTACACCGCCCTATATTGCCCTAGAATATCCATCCAAAAGTTAGTTCCAGCAGCAGGCTTCCCACTCATGCTCCAGAAGATCTGCGAGAAAAAGTACACGTTAGCAAACAGTGCCGACGCGAAGATCACCGGCAAGTTTGAAACGTAAAGAAGCTTAATCGGATATCGACTGCGGTATCCTCTATAGCCAGCGTAGGACAAGGGCAACTCTATTCTTACCCCTTCCATGTAAATTATGGCCAAGAACGCTCCTATTGTAGCTATGAGCCCCAGCATGGACGGATTTGCAGGGTTAAAAACAGACACGGGTGCAGCCGTTGCTATACCATGACCATTCAGCAAATCCCAATTGTTGTTTCTAAGCCACATATTCGACAAAGGTTGACCCGATGACAAAGCCTGCCCAACGGCGAAGAAGAAACCATAAGCGCGGAGTTCTCCAGGGGCAGATACGGGAGAAAAACTCTGCCAGAAGATGGTTTGAGCGACTCCTGCCATGATGAACAGGCTGATTCCACTGCCGAACCCCCAGCCTTTCTGCACCAACTCATCCAGCAGTAGCACTATTATTCCCGCGGCCAAAAGCTGAAGAAAAACAACCAGAGCTATTTGCGTAGTCAGAGTCCCATACATGCCTCCCACGATGTACGCCAACGCCTGAACTCCCGTCAAGAGGATCGAGAAGACCTTGCTGGCGGTCGTGAACAAGCCACGATCCTCAGGATTCGACATGTCACATTCTATCATCGATGAACCAGCCAACAGCTGCAGAATCAACCCAGCAGTGACAATAGGGCCTATTCCAAGCTCCATGAGACTACCACGGTGAGAGGCAAAAATGACTCGAAGAGCCGCAAGTTCGCCCAATGGTTCTGCACTTATACCAAAAAGCGGAACTTCGGACATCACAAAGTAGATAATTAAAACGAGACCTGTCCAAAAGAGCTTCTCATTGAACCTCACCCGACGCTCTGGCGCCTTGATTTCAGGGACGACCCGCGCAATGGGCTTAAAAAGGTTTAGAAATCTTCCAGCCATTGACCAGCAACTACTCTCCCTTTTCTTCAGTTACCGCTAGGACCGTTCCACCAGCGTCTCTTATCTTTTGGGATGCAGATTTCGAGCAGAAAGCTACCTTCACGGTCAAGGCCCGAGTGACCCTGCCCCTACCCAGCAGTTTGCCGTAGCCAAGCGTCTCCAAATCAACAGAGTGTTTGCCAGCCTCGATTGGAAGTTCCGCTGCGACTCGATCCAATTCCTCGACATTTATGACGCGAACATTCCGCCCCAAGCTTCTAGGACAAGTAAACCCTCTCTTGTCGAAATAATTGGGCTCATACCTCTGAACGTATGACCACTTATGCTTGTGTCGTCCACACTTCCGCTCTGGTTTCGATCCCTGGTCTCTATGCTGACCCACTTTACCGTAACCACAAGTCCTTGAACCGCGATTCTTTCTACTTTTTCTAAGACTATGAGGCATTTTCTGATCTACAACCCTTATCCAACGTTTTCTTCTGAACTGCTTTTTTCAACTGAATTTCAAGTACGCCATTCTTGTATTTTGTACATATGGTGTTTGGAATCACTCTCTTAGGAAGATTTAAACTTTTGTAGTACTTGCGGTTAAGAGCTTGAGCACATAAAGTCAACTTGTGATTTCCCACGTTAATCCTCAAACTGTCCTCTTTTAAACCTGCGAATTCAGCGACAATTATTATTCGACTTCTCTCTTCAAGAACATCCACAAGAGGCTCAGGCTCCCTCATCCCCTTATCTGAATATGATTCTAGAACCCTTTGCTTCCCAGAATATGACCTGTTCTTCAATCTCCAGCTGTCCAGATAAGAATTCCAAGTTCCCTTCTCCCCCATACCCCTGAGAGAAGGGAAAAAACCCGACTTTTTTGGATGCCTTCTGCTCCTACGCCATTTCGCACTCAACAATTCCTTCCCCCAAAGGATACAATGGCATCCAAAGAGTCTCTATAAAATGTATCGCCCAAAAATACCTGAGAAGTAGAGTCTAAACCATTCTCTTTACCAGTTCATTGATCTTTTCGCCTTGATATCCGAGTTCTCCACCAGCTCGGTAGGCTTTCTTAATGTTACCCCTAAATCCCTTCGTCGGCGGAGGCAACTTGAATGCAGGCTGAATATTCGGCAACCGCCAATATTCGACCCGACAATCAAAAACTGCTTTGGCCAGGTCCTCAATCGTTTTGTAGCCAATCTCTTGTAGATACTCCGCCGTAGGTTTCTTGTTGCCCAACAGTCTCCCACGCTGACTGATCAACTTGTTCACAACTTCCATTGAGGCTTCCCCCCAACTCACATAGCCTTGTACAGTCTTTAGCATCCCAACAAATGATGGTCGACTATCGATCAGTACAGCACGGTGATTACGGTTCAAGTGAAGCAACTCAAGAGTGTCCCTCGCCTCCTTCCTGGCGCTAATAGTCCCACGAATCCTCACGGCTACGATGCTTCTGTTTTCCCCAGTTTCTTGAACCACTAAGTCACCCACTCCAATGGAGTTATGAGACTGTATGTTCTCTTCAGCGCGTCAAAAACAGCGTATGCAAACGACGGAACCGTCCTAGTTGACCCATAACTTCTGGTCCAACAGTCCTTTATCCCCGCGAGCCCCAACACTACCTTTGCAACTTCACTCGCCACCAAACCCAAGCCACGTGGACCCGGAATCACATCTATTCTCACACTTCCACATTTTCCTTCGGTTCTGAATGGAATCGAATGAGGTTTTCCACACCCACACTCCCAACTCCCGCATCCTCTTTTTATGGGCACGATCTTTAAACGTGCATCTGCAGCCGCTTTTTCAATAGCATTTCGAACCTGGCTTGCTTTTCCAGATCCCATGCCTACATAGCCATCTCTGTTTCCCACGGCAACTATAGCCTTAAACCTTGACTTTTCACCGGCGTCAGTTTGCTTTTGAACCAGATTGACGTTTATGACTTCCTCCTGAAGATCTGGGATCAAGGAATCAACGATTTGGGGCTCACGCAACTGAAGGCCGTTCATGAATATCTCTTCAATAGAAGTTATTCTGCCTTCTTGAATCATCTTACCAACATGGGTCTTAGGAACCCATTGCTCCAAAGTCTCAGCTGGCCGCCTCCTATCAGATTCCCTGCGACTTTGACTCCTCATTTCTTTTTGCCTCCGTTCTTAAACGCGACTAGAATCTCCTTTTTGGTCTCAGCAAATCTCTCGGTGACATCTTCTGGTTGAACACCGTGCTCAATGTATTTGGAGAACTTTTTCTGGTACTCCTCTGCATTAGAGGAAAAGCTTTTTGCGTACTTCACGATGTGTTCACCATTCAGTCTTTTTTCAATAGGGAGTTTTTTTTGGTCAATTGGTACTTGTATTCCTGCGTCAAGAAGCCCTTTCAACGCTGCGAAGACTCTAGAACCCTTCGAAGGTGAATTCAATCCTATATCAGGAATTGCTTCTTCTAATCCAAGCGACTTGGCTTTTAGGCCGCAAAGAAGCCCTGTCAAGTATGCCGTTGGAAGGTTTCCTCTTGAAGCCTTCCACCCATACTTTCTTTTCAGTTCTCGGCTATGTGCTGATATCAGGAGTTTATCACCTTCAGGTTTAGCAGTGGCTATCTGCGCAATCACGTTCTTCAGTGAACTGCGAATTACGACTCTAGGCCTCCCAGATAAAACAAGCGCTCTTCGCGCACCGTAATCGGTCTTGCCCTCTTTCCTCCGCCGATATGGAGTGCAGTACCGCGAGTTTCTTGCCATTTACCTTTTCCTTCCTACGTCATGAGTTTTCAAGTGCCGTTCTAGGTCGGCAACTGACGCAAATCTTCCACTACTTGCCATAGTGTATAATTCGCGGTATACACTCTCCGTAATGGTTTTTCGAGCCTTCAGCTTTCTGAGCTTCTTCCTCAAAGCTCGAATCTTCCCCATCCAAGCTTCTTTCTTAGAAATCCTAGCGTACGGTGACCCTGACCTACTGCCTGTGCCACTACGTAAACCTTTCTTCTTCTTCTCGTGCAGGACCTTTGCTCGTGCTCGGCTCACTCCTTTTTCATGGTTCGACTTTATTATACCTTCATGGATTAGTTTTCTAACGTCTTCTCTAGTTATCGCTGTTTCTGCATCGTCAACTTTTTGAGGATCTATCCAAACGCGGTTCTGACCGACTTTGAGTATTTGTGCTGCTAGACGCCGCTGAGTGTTGAGATTGGTCACTGCTGCTTAGTCTCCTCTTTACGTTTCCTAATCCTCTCCGGCTTCTGGTCGGCCCTGGAGGATTGCGCTTCTCCTGGTTCTGTCTTTTCTTCTCCAAGCTTCTCTTCTGCCACTTTTTCTTCTTTCATAATCACTTCTTTCAAATTCAAAACTGTGAGTCTCTTCTTTCTTGCCTCAGCTAGTATTCTAGTCTTTTTTCTTTTGCCGACCGCATGTGCGATCCTTACAACTTGGGTCTTTGGGTCGATTCCTCTGAGTCCTTCAACATTGTATACCAAGATTTCTCTAAAACCTGAGGGATGAAGCCCCCTCATTGCTTTTAGACCCTTATACCCAACACTAGCGCTTGGAGGCCAACCATCGTATTTGAGACGCATCTTGTGATCTAGACCTCTAGGTCTACGCCAGTTCTCTTTGATTCGTACGTAGCGCCAACTTTCTGACCTTACGAAATTTGGCTTTCGCTTCCTCATTTTCTTCACTAGCTTCAAGTCTCTTCCTAGGATCTGTTTACTTCGCACGGTCATGCTTCTGTCCCTTCAGTCCGTTCGTAAACATAGATGCCATCCAAAAAGATCCTAGGGTCCTTTCTCTTAACTCGAGTGGCTTGCTCAATGTTTGCCGCAGTTTGGCTCACGCTCTCCAAGTCGAGATCTTGAACGACTATGTCCTCGCTTTCAATCTTCACTTTAGCATTGCCTGCTATCTTTGCCTTTCTGGGATTTCGCTCCCCAGTGAAGTTTTCGATTAATACTGTTTTGTCTTTGACTTTCGCTGAAATCGGAAAATGCGAGAAAACTATTTTTAGTTTGTATGTAAAACCCTTTGTTACTCCTTTAATCATGTTTTGAATGTGAGAATAGATAGTTCCAACAAGTGATGCCTCTTTCTTTCTGGGCCACTCAGCCCAAATTCTCATTGTCTTACCTTTGGCTTCCATCGATACAGGCGCATGCTGAAAGTCTCTAGTCAGCATTCCCTTTGGACCCTTGATGGTGATCTTTCTGCCATCGAGAGCCACTTCGACGTCTTCTGGAATTTGAATAGTTCTTGAAACTTCAACGGCTCGCATCAATAGACACCTTCTTAGTACACGAATGCTAGCAGTTTACCTCCAAGATGCTTTTCTTTTGCTTCTCTATGAGATAAGATTCCCCTCGGCGTTGAAATTACCATCGTGCCAACTTCTCGTGATGGAAGGACCTTCTTTTCCCACTTCTCAAACTCTCCAATTCTAACGGAATACCTTGGCCTAATGGCCCCGCATTTGTTTATCCTTCCCAAGAGCTGAACTTTGAATTTCCCTGATCTACCATCATCTACGAATTCGAATTCCCCAATGTAACCGTTCAGCTGCATAATCCTCAGGACCCTGCCTAATAGCCTGGAAGCAGGGCGAATTATACATTCGCGTTTGTTACGCATCTCATTATTGACAAGTGTTGTTAAACCATTTGCCAAAGTGTCCATTACAATTTTCCCCGTTACTCATATTTCTTGAACCCTAGTTTTTTTGCGACTTCTCTAAAACACTGCCGACAAAGATATAGGTTGTAACGACGAATCACTGGTCCGTAGGATCCACATCTACTGCAAGGTCTGGTTCCTTTCCCGTACTTTCTTTCCTTCTTTGGTTTTTGTTTGCCCATGCTACACGTCCTCCAGTCTATATTATTTCGACTCCCAACACGTTCTTGGCAAAGACAATGGATTCTTCTGGACTAAGAATGTGCCTTGAACCGATTTTTGCCTTTTCCCTCCGCCTAGTTTTAATCCTGTATCCTGGACGTGCCATGGACACGCATACATCCATGCCGAATATTCCTACGTCCGGGTCGTATTTTACTCCTTGAATATCAATATGCTCTTTTATTCCAAACGAAAAGTTACCCTGTTTATCAAAGCTTGACCTTGGTATTTTCTTATCAATCACAGGCAAAGCCTTGTTAAGAAATTCCATTGCGCTCTGTTTTCTCAAAGTCACTATACAGGCTATCGATTCTCCCTGTCTGATGCCGAAATCCCTTATGGTTTGCTTTGCTTTTCTTCGGCAGGGAGTCTGACCCGTCAACTCCTCCAAAACCTTCACAGCTTTTTCAAGTGGTTCTCCTGACTTTCCAACGCTCAGGTTTACGACCACTTTGTCTATTTTCGGTTTCAGCATGGGGTTTTCTTCCCACTTTTTGTTGATCTCGTCGTCAGACAATTCAGTTTGCCTCCGGTAGAGATATCAGTGGCCGCGTTTCGCCTATGACAAAGATGAAGGCCAACGTTGTTTGGAAGCGATTACCTTTCTTGTCCTCAATGGTTACCAACGTGTTTCTCCGCTTTTTTCCTGTCGTTTCTTCGATTTGGATTATGCTACCGTGTTTTCCAATGTTCTTGCCGCCAGTTATGATTGCATAGTCTTTCTCCTTCATCTTTAAGGATTCAACAATCTGTTGGTCTGAAAGGACAATTTTCACAGTTCCGAGGGTCTCGAAAGTGTCTTCCTGCCGATTCTTCGCATCAGCAACTTTGATGAACATGTTCGAGCCATCATGCAGGTTAAGCTGCATGTTCCCGTTTTTGACAGTAATCTTGCTCTCGATTCTGCAGAGCTTGAACTTCGCCTCTTCTCCATCAATCGGGTGGAGAACCAATCCTTTCGCAGATGGTAGAATGCGGAAGTTCCTGTCGATATCAGGCACTGAAATCACATCTGCTAGGCCCACAGGGAAGCCATCATCCCGCCGGATCTGCCCGTCAACACATATTCTACCTTGTGAGACCATTGTCTTAGCTTCCTTTCTGGTCTTGGCGAATCCAAGATAATCGCGCAGAAGTACTGTGATAGGCAAGCAGTTGTTTCCAAAGTGAGACCCAGGAGAGGGCTTCACCACCCACATGAATTCTTTTCGATGAATTGGCCAGAATTTCGGCGCAGGCTTGCGTTTTAGACCAGTAGATCCCCCTTTTCGCCCCACTTACGCTCCTCCAGTCTTCTTGTCATCTTCTCGTGTTGTCGTCTGCCTCTTTCTTTTTGACCCTTGTTTAAGTTCTGTTTTTTCCTTCTCTTTTTCAGGCTTCTGCCCAGCAAGTTTTTCTATTTCTCTTCTTTTCTTCTCTGCAGGTTTCTTTCTTCCAACTTTCTCCTTCACGATGCCCTCTTTTTCAGCTGATTCCTTGGGTTCAGCAATTACCTCAAGTTGTTTTGTTACAGTCTCTCTGACTTTTTTGCGAGTCTGTTTCTTCCTTTCTAAAATGTTCTTTCGCCACTTGTCGTCTAGGACTAAGGCTTTGATCGTTACCTTGGAAGGGTGGACTGGCACGAATATCGCAGTTCCATCCACCTTTTCTCTAGTAAGACCCTCAACATAAACCCTGAAATGAGTTTGGTCTATTCTCGAAATTTTGCCTTCAAATCCTTTATGGTCTCCTCGCATAATTCGAACGGTATCGCCATTTCTTATGGGGAGCGACTTAATTCCATGTGAGGCTTGCAGCTCTGCTGAAAGAGGCGCTGCAAACAATTTGCGCCTTATGTGATCAGGTGCTTGATATATTATTCTTCTCTGTTTTGATGGTTTGGCCGTCAGTTTCATCGTATGCACTCATTGTCCTCCTGCTATACTATTATGTTGGACGCACTTGCAATTCTTGGCCATCTTTCCGCAGCTTCTTTTGCCACTGGACCACGGATCTCTGAACCTTTCATTTCTCCTTCGGGAGTAACAATCACTGCTGCGTTGTCTTCAAACTGAACCCAGATACCATCAATCCTTCGAAAGGGTCTCCTTTGTCTCACGATCACTCCCTGAAAGATCTTCTTCCGCATGTCTGGTGTTCCTCGTCTAACAGATAGTGTTATCTTGTCGCCCACGCCTCCAGACGGGTATCTTCGTAGTCTCCCTTTGTAACCTGTGACCTGTACGAGCCGTAGTATTCTAGCACCCGTGTTGTCAGCGCACCTTAACATAGAACCAGGTACTAATCCTCTTGCGACTTTTGGTCCTTGCCCAACCATCCCTCTTGCGACTAAAGCTCTCTGCTTTGCTTTTGCCGCCATTTCAACTTTCCTCCGTTTTTTCGACCACGACAAATGAGACGGTCTTGCTTATTGGACGACATTCAGCTATCCTGACATGATCTCCTTCTTTCGTCTCCAAGCATGGCGGACTGTGTGATGCGATACGACTATGCCTTCTCTCATACTTCATGAGCTTTGAAACATAGTGAAGATAGTCGCGCTCAACGATGACCGTCTTATCCATCTTCGCGCTAACAACAACACCGTCTAGCGCATGTCCCCTAATTGAGAGGTCTCCATGAAATGGACAATTTCTATCCTCACAAGTCTTCTTTGGCTTCTTGAAAGAAAACGACATTACCAAAGTCTCCTGATGTTTTTCTTCAGCCTGTCTTCGGGTCTTCCGGTCACAAGTTTTCCGTCAACTTCCACCACAGTGCCGTCACTAAAAGCAAAGTAAAAAACTGATGAACTTTTGGCTACTATTTTTCTTCTGCCTTTGTCGAGAATTATGAAGGTGTTTCTGGTTTCATCAATTATTTTACCCCAGGATCCAGCACATTCAACATTCGTGCTCTTGTCAACTTTTGCTTCCATTCCGATAAACTCATGACATATTATTTCAGGAGTTACTTTCATTTCTTTTTAGCACTCTTCCCGTTTGCCTTTGTTAGGGTAAGGCTCTGCTCTCTTTCTATTGTAAGGATTCGAGCAATGATTTTGCGCAATTCTTTGATCCTGCCTGGATTCTCAACTGAGCCGCCAGCCTTAATCATCGTTCTTAGCCTGAGAAGCTCTGTTCTGAATTCACCAAGTTTTTTGGATCGTTCTTCAGATGGCGTTTCTCGTATTTCTTTAACTCGCATTATCGGCATTTATCCAGTTGCCTCCGGTTGGTCAGTCGTGTCCGCTTCTTGAGCTATGCGTTCCACCTTTTTTTCTGTCGGTTCTTTCTCTAGCGGCATGGCGTCTTCTATTTTGATTTTATCAGGGAATTGAGCGTCGGGAGGCATTATTCTGACTCTTATGCCAAACATTCCTGGCTTAAGTTGAACGTGAACCTCGGCTTTTCGCATGTATTTTTGAGGTGGATCTCCACACTTTGGTAAATAGCCTGACTTGAATTTCTCGTATCTGGCTCTTTCGGTTCGCAGTTTGCCACTTATGACTATCTCTGCGCCCAAGGCGCCGGCTTCAATGACCGAGTTAAGCGCCCAGAATCCTGCCCGTCTGAAATGCACACCTCTTTGCAATGCCGAGGCAAGCTTTGATGCAACCACATAAGCGTTCAATTCTGGAATTTCAATCTCAGAAACGGAGATTTGGGGGTTCGAAATAGTGAACTTCCCCTCCAGAGTGCTCGCTAGTTCTCGAATAGTTTCTCCACCTCGTCCAATCACCAAACCGGGGCGCATGGCATAGATCACGATATGTGTCCCGAGAGGAGTTTTCGAAATTGACACGCCTCCGTATCCTGCCCTCTCAAGTTTGCTCTGGAGAAATTCGTCAATTTCCGTCCTCTTTATGGACTCGGTCACAAAATATTTGACAATAGACATTATCCCTCAGCCTCTGTCTCTGGTTCCTCCTGCAGAGCGACCTCTACGTGAGACAAAATCTCGAAACGCGGTGAGGCTCTTCCTTGTGCTCTTGGCTTAAATCGCTTAGTCTTCATTCCCTGCGAGGCCGCAGCATGAATTATGCGCAACCTGTCAATGTCCAAACCTTTGTTCTCGGCGTTGGCCTCCGCTTCCTCAAGCACCTTAAGAACACATTTTGCCGTTTTGACTGGGTATCTGCCCGCGAATGCCTTTACCAATCCATGTCGGTGCCCAAGTTTCTTCGTAAATCGCCTGTATGGAACCGGCTTCTTTTTGTCTATTACATCTTTGAGGTATTGCTTCGCTTTGGTGAGCATCATGCCCTTTATCGTTCTGCAAACCTCTCGTGCCGCTTTGTGGGATATTCTAATCTCTCGTGCACTTGCTTTCACGGTTTTTTCCAAATCTAGTTCTTCCGCGATTATTGAGTATCCCCATTTTGGCACTATATAGTCTCTCCAACTGTGCAAGTGAACAGCGACCTGGCGATTTATATGGTTTTCCTTCACTGCAAATGCTTTTGGGACCGTCCGGCAATTGCAAGCGATCTCGATACAAATGAGTGGGATAGAAAATGTGAACGGTTTTCCCCACCTTTGTCTCTTGTGGTCGCATATTCATAGCGGATCAGTCTAGCCAAGAAATACGTTCTCCATTCGAGGTAATTGCAGGCCTCTTGTTAATTCTTACGATGCATTTATTTTCAGCTTTCAAACCTAATATTCAGAGTTGAACATGGGGTTGGAATAATCGTCGCTGATGATGGATATATAACAATGCTTCATGGTGCCGGCGGAACAGTCACGCACAGTCTTATCAAGGATCACATCGTAAAGCATTTTGGCGGTAGCAGAGCTGAGGTACCCCTTGAGGCCATGGATGATGCGGCAGTGGTAGGTGATGTCGCCCTCAAAAGTGACTCACACGTGGTGAAACCTATTTTCTTTCCAGGCGGTGATATCGGACGATTGGCTGTATCAGGAACGGTAAATGACATTGCGGCTATCGGAGCCGAGCCCTATGCTTTGGCATGTGGTTTTGTTTTGGAAGAGGGCCTTGCAATGCTTGACTTTGAAAGAATTTTGGCCAGCATGCAACGCACATGTAAAGAAGCTTGCGTAGGCATCATTACTGGGGATACTAAGGTTGTGGAAAAAGGAAGCCTCGGTGGCTGCATAATAAACACTTCAGGAATTGGGAGGAGAACGCCAGCTCTTGAAAGAAATTTCAACGTTGTTAGAAGATTCAGAAACAGGTTTGAGGCACGTTGGACTCTTGACTCAAATCTCAGGCCAAGTGACAAGATGATCTTGTCTGGCACGATAGGAGATCATGGACTTGCTGTTTTGTCAGCTCAACGAGGACTGAGTTTTGCAAGCAGAATAAAGTCTGATGTTCAGCCCTTGAATAGACTAGTGCAGCATTTGCTCGAAGAAGTTGGCGGGATAGTGACAATGAAAGATCCGACGAGAGGCGGTCTAGCCGACGCATTAAACGAAGTTAGTGTGAAATCGAAGGTCGGCATATTAGTCCATGAAGACAAGATCCCAATAGGAGAAGACGTGAAAGCAGCCTGTGAAATGTTGGGATTAGACCCGCTTGAAGTTGGAAATGAAGGAAAGATGATAATAAGTACAATAAAGGAAAAAGCTGAAGACATGCTGGATTTCTTGAGATCAACAGCTGAAGGAAAGAATGCTGAAATCATTGGGGAAACAACAAGAAACTTCAAGGGCGTGGCAATGCAGACCATGGTAGGAGGTAGGAGAATCATTGCCAGGCCCGTCGGCGATCCTGTTCCTAGAATATGCTAGAACGTCAATGTCGAATCAAATGTTTCTGCTCGCTCTCATTAACTGGGGACTACAGCATTACGGCATGATTAATTCTTCTCTGTTTCCAATTCTATTAGGAATGGGTGCAAAGGTTTTGAGTTCCAAATGAGAGTTTTCTGATTTGGCAGTTGCTCACTGTTTTAGCTTGGTAGTGCTGTCGTCCATATTCGGCATGTTCCTTCGGTACTCACCATGCAGGCTCCTACTGGCTTTCGAGGTGTACATTCTTTCATAAACAGTGGACACTCGGTCGGTTTAATTTCGCCAGTGACAACAAGGTGGCAGCGGCAATCGGGTTTCAAGTCAACCGCATCTTCAATTTTCACGCTGTATCTAAGATGGGCATCAAACTTCTTGTATTGCTTTTTCAAATTGAGTCTTGAAGAGGGTATGATTCCCAATCCGCGCCATTTCCCGTTTGCAATTTCGAAAGTATCTTGAATGATTCTCTTTGCTTTGAGATTCCCTTCTGGTTTGACAGCTCTCACGTACTCATTTTCCAATGCAGGCTTGTTGTTGTTCAGTTGCTTCATGATCATGTAGATGCTTATTAGAACGTCAAGTGGTTCAAATCCAGCCACGACGACTGGTATGCCATACGTTTTTGGAAATGCCTTGTAGGGGTTCATCCCAATGATGGTGCTGACATGGCCGGGTGCTATGAAGCCATTTAGATTTAGGTTTCTTTTTTCAACGAGCATTTTCATTGCGGGTGGTATCAGGCGATGTGAAACAAGAAAACTCATGTTTTCTGGCGGCTTGCTTAGTATTTCGACGGCAGTCGACGGCGATGTTGTTTCAAAGCCTACTGCGAAAAAGACCAATTCTCTAGCGGTTTCTTCTAGAGATATTTTGACGGCGTCGCCAACGCTGTAGACGACGCGGACATCTGCTCCTTTTGCTTTGGCGTCCAAAAGAGACAACTTTGATCCCGGAACCCGCAGGAGATCACCAAAGCATACAACTATGAGGCCACTTAACGCCAGTTGAACGGCCTCGTCTATTTCTGAGGCTGGAACTATGCAGACGGGGCATCCTGGTCCAGCTATTACTTCCACATTCTCAGGCAAAAGACTGCGTAGACCGTAATGAGTTATTGTCCACTCGTGCGTACCACAGACGTGACATATTCTTATGTTTCCTCTTCCTTTTGAAAGCAGGCTTATCTTCGTTGTCACCCGCTTTGCGAGATCTGGATTTCTAAATCTTAGTCTCTCTGCCATGCTGATTCAACTTAGAGTTTCGCTTGCTTGTTTCCATCTCAGTATCAAAAATCTGATTCCATAGTTTTATTGTCTCCTGTGCTTCTGTTTCGTCAACGATTTGGATCGCATAGCCTGCGTGCACTAACACATAGTCGCCTACTTTGGCATCCACGAGGGTTACGTTGACCTCTCGGGTAACTTCTCCCCCAAAATCAACGCATGCGTTGTTTCCGTTTATGCTTACAACTTTTGCCGGAATCGCTAAACACATTTTAATCAATAGGTACAGGCAGAAATAAGCGTCAATAAATCAGTTATGGTTCAAGAGAAAAAGAATCCACCTACTACAGTCTGACCAAATGATATACCGCCGTCGCCAGGTGGAATAGTTTCGTTAACTAGAAACTTCAGCCCAGCATTTTCTACGGTTCTCCGAATTGCTGAAGCCAGTATTTCGTTGCATGCTGCTCCCCCTGAAAAGCCTATTGATTCGATTCTGTTTTCGATGGCTTTTTCAACGGCCAATTGAGCCAAACCTTTTGACAGGTAAGAATGCACCGATTTAGCTAGATCTGGTTTCGAATACTTGTTCTGATTCTCAATCAGTTCATGTAGCAGTTGCGTAGTTTGCAAAGTATCGCCATCTATTATTGGTTCCATCCTGAGCACGTTCTTCCCTCTTTTCGCAAGTGATTCGAGCTTCATAGCTGGTTCCCCCTCGTAGGTTCGTTCAAGGCATACGCCAAGAATGGCTGAAGCCGCGTCTAATATTCGGCCGCAACTCGTTGTTTGATACATGCTTCGGTCACTACTTAATTGTTGCAGAATTGTTCGAACCTCTTCTTCGCCATGTGGAAAGTGTTGTTTATGTTTCATTAGCCATGGTTCTAATTCTATTTCATTTCGCAATATGCCTGCGGCCATTCTGAGAGGATAACGAGTTGCAAGATCCCCGCCCAAAACGGGTTGTTTCTCCAGGTGTGCTACACGTTTGAAACCGGTTGTTTCTGTCTTGCAAACCAATACTTCGCCTCCCCAAGCTTGACCGTCTGTACCATATCCATATCCGTCGCAACATATGCCCACCAATTCATCAACTCCATGTTCAAGCATCAAACCTGCGATATGGGCATAGTGGTGTTGAACTTGGGCGAGTTGCCAATCGTTTTCGTCTGCTAACTCACGGGCCAAGTGAGTTGTTGCGAATTTTGGATGCAGGTCACATGCGATGAGTTCGATTTTGCTGTTTGTCAGATGCACTAGGTGCTTCGTGGCTTCTACCAAGAGCTCTTTCGTCTCGATGTTCTCGACGTCTCCTATGTGCTGGGAGATAAAGGCTTTGTTTTGCAGCAGTATACATGAAGTATCGTTGAGCTCTCCGCCAAGACCTAATACGCAACGTTTCGCTCTCTTTCGAAGGATCAATGGAGCGGGCGCATAGCCGCGTGAGCGTCTCAAGAAAACCATCCTGCTTCCATGCGTGCGGATTACTGAGTCATCGCATCTCTGTGCTATTTTGCGGTCATGAAGCAGGAAGAAGTCGGCCGTATCGCTGAGGGTTCTCAAAGCTTCCTCATTATCCTTCACTATCGGCCGATTCGGCGGATTCGCGCTGGTCATCACGAAGGCAACATCGGCGATATCGTCAAAAAGCATGTAGTGTAATCCTGTGTAGGGCAGCATAACCCCGACGTTGTGCAGATTTGGAGCGATTAAATCTGAAAGAGCGAAGGCCTTGTTCTTGTTCAGAAGAACAATGGGACGAGCATGAGAAGTGAGAAGAACTTCGTCTTTTTCGCTCACGCTCGCAAACGTTTCTATGGCAGCAACGCTTCGGGCCATGATCGCGAAGGGTTTTTGGCATCTATGCTTGGCCTCTCTAAGCCTGAGCAGAGGCTGCTCCTTTGTTGTCGACGCTGCCAAATGGAAACCCCCGTATCCTTTTATTGCCAATATCTTGCCGTTCGAAAGAAGTCTACCTGCCTCCCGGATAGGATCATTCCTCTCGATCAGCTCACCCTTCGAATTCACTAGGTATGCTTTTGGTCCACATCTTGGACATGCTATTGTCTGTGCGTGGAAGCGTCTTCTGGATGGGTCAACGTATTCGGATCGGCAAAAGCTACACATTTCAAACTCGCGCATAGTCGTGTTCTCGCGATCATACGGGAGTCTTTCGATCGTCGTGAATCTTGGACCGCAGTTTGTGCATGTGATGAAGAAGTAGTTGTGTCTTGGGTCCTTTGCGTCTTTTAATTCCTTCAGGCATTCATCGCATACTGCAACGTCTGGCGGAATAGTCGAGCCAGAAAGTTCTGTTTCATTTGAGCTCTTGTGAATCATGAATTTCTCGTACTTAGGTTCTCCAGAGAGTTTCATTGTTGTGATTTCATAGATTTGTGAAAGAGGAGGTTTTTGGTTCTTTAGGGCATTCATGAATTTTCTGATGGTTTCGGGGTCTCCTTCAACGATGATTTCTGCACCCGCATCACCTTTGTTTTTGACGTAGCCTCTTAGGCCATTTTGCACTGCGATGCGATAGACGAAGGGACGAAAACCTACGCCCTGAACTATGCCTGTTACGATAATCTTCAGACGCACCGAGTTCATCTCTTCAATTTAGGACGAACGATAGTTCTTATACATTTTGACCTTTCTCAAATGCAATGCTGGTAAATTCTAAAGATACTCATTGCAACTCGGCAAGAATACTCTACACGTTCGTTTTGGTCAGAGTATTAGACATATCTTTCAAGGCTGACTTTTTGCGTAAACAGGACATTTGAATATGAGAGTTGGGGACAGCTTACCTGAGTCACGTATTGTAAGAATTGGGGGAGATGATTAAAGATATTAACAGCCTTCTGATCTAGCTATTAGACTAACCTTGCGAAGGTCGTTGAATGACGAAGCAAGAGCAGAAAACCGCAAAGTTTGAGGCATATTCTACGAGCCTGTGTCCAGAATGTATGATCAGAATTCCTATGAGAATTTACGAGAAGGACGGCGTTGTTTATTTGGAGAAGACTTGTCCCAAGCACGGAAAGTTTGAGGATGTTTACTGGGGTGATGCTGAGCTTTTCAAGTGGTTCTATGATAATTGGTACAACGCTCGATATTTGGGCACGGGTGTGGAGAATCCACACACGAAAACCTTGAATGGATGTCCTTTTGACTGCGGGATCTGTCCCCAGCATAAGACGTCGACGATTTTGGGTATTATCGATGTCACGAACAGATGTAACATGGCGTGTCCTGTTTGTTTTGCTTATGCCGGGGCGTCGAATTATGTTTATGAGCCTTCGTTCGAGCAGATCGTGGACATGATCAAGCTTTTGAGGAATAATAGTCCGTGGGCTTGCAATGCTTTGCAGTTCAGTGGTGGTGAGCCGACTATTCGGAATGACCTGCCTGATCTTATTAAGGAAGCGAAGAAGGCTGGGATCAGCCATATTGAGGTCAACACTAATGGTCTGCGTATCGCTGAAGACATCGAGTATTTTAAGAAGTTGCTTGATGCAGGTTTGAGCACGCTTTATCTTCAGTTTGACGGCTTGAGAGAGGAGATATACAAGGCGACTAGGGCTAGGACGAGTCTTGTTCCGGTAAAGCAGAAAGTCATAGATAATGCTAGGAAGATAGGTTTGGATTCTATTGTTTTGGTCGTGACTTTGGCGAAGGGTGTGAATGACAAGGATTTGGGGTCTATCATTGATTACGCCGTGGAGAACCATGATGTCGTTAGATGCGTGAACATTCAGCCTGTTTCGATGGCTGGGAGGCTTCAGAAGGATGAGATGCGGAAGATGCGCATAACTATTCCTGACACGATGATGGAGATCGAGGCACAGACTGGCGGATCGGTTTCTAGGTGGGATTGGCGGCCTGTCGATTGGCCGGTTCCGATGACGAAGGGTATGGGTGTAATCAAAGGTAAGGTTTACCCGGACTTTACTATGCATCCGATGTGCGGTGCTGCTACGTTTCTGGTTGTAGACAAGGATGGCTCATTTAAGCCTATTATGAAGTACGTGGACGTGGACAGGTTTGCTGAGGTATTCTGGGACGTTTATTTTTCGGGCGCCAAGGGGAAGAAGACGATGGCCAAGCTGAAGATGTTGAAGCTGTTGCCGATGGCAAAATCTGATTTCGTTCGAGGGTTGATCAGGAACGTGATTACGAAGGGAAGCTATGAAGCGTTAGGAGACTTCATGGGTAGGATAGTGATGGTTGGGATCATGCATTTTCAGGATGTTTGGAATCTTGATCTGGAGAGGGTTCAGCGGTGTGCTATTCATTACGTGACGCCGGATATGAAGATAAGGTCGTTCTGCACGTACAACAGCATTCACAGGCAGAATGTGGAGAAGCAGTTTGCCGTTCCGATCAGTGAGTGGACGAAGAAAACTGGTAAGAAAGTGAACGAGCCAGCATGAATGTGTTATCTGGAAAGTTGTTTCGTATGTTCATGTTTTTGCGGTTTCTTGTTTTTCTTCTTCCGTTAACACCCGCTTGAGGACCTTGCCTACCAGCGTCATGGGGAGTTCTTTTCGTATTTCTAGTTCTCTTATTGCCTTATAAGGTGCGACTTTTTCGTTGACGAACTCTTTGATTTCTCCTTCTGTTGCGGTCGTTCCGTCCTTCAGTACGACAAATGCTTTCGGTATTTCGCCTGCTACTGGGTCGGGTTTTCCGATGACTGCGCATAGTTTTACGGCTGGGTGTTCGTAGAGTACGTCTTCGACTTCTCGTGGGTAGACGCTGTAGCCTTTGTATTTGATTAGGTCTTTTTTTCTGTCTGTGATGAAGAAGTATCCGTCTTGATCCATCTTTCCGATGTCGCCTGTGTAGAGCCACTGGTCTTTGAGGACGTTGGCGGTTTCTTCTTCCATTTTCCAGTAGCCCCTCATGACTTGTGGGCCTCTGACTGTTAGTTCTCCTGTTTCGTCGGGTCCGAGTTCTTTTTGGCCTGTTTCGATGTCCATGATTTTGGCGTCTGTGTCGGGCCATGGTAGGCCGATGCTGCCTACTTTGACTGTTTTCATCGTTTTGTCGAGTGGGTTGCAGTGGGTGACGGGTGATGATTCTGTGAGGCCGTAGCCTTCGACGAGGACGCCTTTTGTGACTTCCATCCATTTTTTCTGGACTTCTGGTGGGAGTGGTGCTGAGCCTGAGATGCAGAAGCGTACTGATGTTAGGTTGTATTTTTTTACGTTCTTGTAGGCAAGTAGCATGGAGTACATTGTTGGGGCGCCGCAGAATATGGTGACTTTGTGTTTCTGTATGGCTGTCAGTGTGGTTGCTGGGTCGAATCTTGGTAGCATTATCATTTTTCCGCCTAGGTATATGGGTGCGTTCATTCCTGTTGTCATGCCGTAGATGTGGAATAGCGGTAGCACTGTTAGGAAGCTTTCTTCGGCGTTTTTGCCTCTTAGCCATTCGGCGCAGGCGACGGCGTTGGAGACTAGGTTCATGTGTGTGAGCATGGCTCCTTTGGCGATGCCTGTTGTTCCTCCTGTGTACTGGAGGGCTGCGAGGTCTTCTTGGGGGTTGATTTGTACTTTGGGGGGGTCTGGCTGGTTTTCGCGTAGGAGTTGTTGGAAGAAGTGTATGTTGGGTTTTGGTTCTACCTTGTGTGTTGGGATTCTTCTTAGCATTGAGCCGATGGCGGCGGTGAGGGTGGGCATGTATTCTCTCAGGTTGGTTATTATGGCATTTTTAAGTTTGGTTTTTTCCCAGATTTTTTCTATTGTGGGGTATAGCATGTCGAGGACGACTATTGTTTCGGCTTCTGAGTCGGCTATCTGGTGTTCTGCTTCTCGTTCTTTGTAGAGGGGGCTAACGGCGGTTTCTACTGCGCCGATTCTGAGGGCGCCGTAGTAGGCGATTATGAATTGTGGTATGTTGGGCATGAACAGGGCGACTTTGTCGCCTTTGTTTACGCCCATCTTGCTTAGTGCGGTGGCAAACTTGTCTACGGCTCCGTCGAGTTCCTCGTAGGTTATTCCCTTGTCAAAGTACACTGTGGAGATGTTGTTTGGGTTTTTTTTGGCTGACTGTTTCAGCATGTCCGAAAGTGGGATCGTCGGATAGCTGATGTGTTTGGGGACCCATTCGGGCCAAAATTTGAACCACGGTTTCTCTTGCGGCTCTGATGCAGGTTCCTTCTTCGTCTTCCTCTTTGATGACATTATCAAGAACCTGTTCCGTATATATCCTCAAAAACAGGGTATAATACTTTCGACATTCCATCCATTCTATGGGGTTGTGAAGGTTACGGGTTGAACGGGCAGACCAGCTGTTTCAGGTTGAAAACCCGCGAGCACTGTAGAACCCTTCCTTTCCCGGGTGATTTTTGGTTTTCGCCCTATAAGGCATCTGCGGTTTTGGGATTTTTTACGTCCGAACATATTCCAGCTTCTGGGAAGTGCATCTGTATTTTGGGATGCTGCATCATCCGAACATACACCTACCCTATCATCGGTCGGTTTTTTGGTTGAGAGTTCACCCGCAATGTTGGGATGTTGTGCAACCGAACATCACCTACCCCCCTCCTAGGTCGGTTTTCTGCGGTGGAAAGTATCTGTATCTTGGGATGTTTGAACATACGAAGATACACCTCCCCCCTCCTAGGTCGGTTTTTGGGTTTTGGGTTTGACGCAATCGCAGGTTGTTTTTGTGCGTGAATACTTTGGCTTCGGTCTGGTTCAAGTGGTGTGAAGTGGTCGTGGTGTAGGGTTATGGTCAGGGCGATCAGTGAAGTTGTGGTTGGGTTGCTGTTTGACTTCTGCGTTCGGGGCAACTGAAGATTGAGGACATTCTCGGGTGTCGCGTCGTTGAGGAAACTTTTATCGAGAAATTTGCTTATTTAGGTGAGTAATGTTTGTTTTGTGCGGGTTGCTGTTTTGAGGGTTGAGCAGGTTTGGATTCAGTGCAACAGCATCAGGCTTCGTGGTGAATTGTGGGTTCCGGATGTTGTTCCTGCGCCGGCGATTCTTATCTGTCACGGCATGGATGTGAGGGGTTTTCGAGGGCTTGGCATATACTCCCGTTTAGCGGAAGAGGCTTGCAGCGCCGGTTTTGTTTGTCTTCTTTTTGATTTTCGCGGTGTTGGTGATAGTTTGGGGGTTTTTGATTATGGTTTCGGCGAGCAGGAGGACGTGAAGTGCGTATTGGGTTATTTGGTTTCTCGGTCTGAAGTGGATTTGAACAGTGTTTTCGTGGTTGGCCACAGCCTAGGCGGAGCTGTTTCGCTCTACGCGCTCAGAGGCGAGAGTCGAGTTCGAGGGCTAGTTTTGTGGTCTGTTCCGAAGAACCATGATTACAACGTTAGAAAGTTCATTAAGCGGACGCATGGAACCGTTGGTTTATTCGCTTTCTTGATGCTTGCCCGTTTGGACAGGATATTCGGCGTTTCATGGTTCTACAGGCTTGAGGTTTACGGGATAGCTCTTCGTCCGAGATACGTTATGGAGAAGCTTATGAAACTTGATGAATGCGAGGCCGCGTCAAAGCTTCTTGACATTCCCGTGATGATAATGATTGGCAGAAGCGACGTTGTAGTCGGCGTCGACGAGGCAGAAGACGTTTACGGTTCAGCGAACGAGCCGAAAGCCTTGACCATAATCGAGTCTGCAGATCACGTGTACAGGGGAAAAGAACCCGAACTCATCCGCAAAACTTTAGATTGGATAAAAACGCTCAAACAACGCAAGTCGCAGCAGAACCATGCGTCGGAGAATGCACTCGCCCGAAACTCTGTTGAATGATAAACAAAAGCGAAAGAATGCATCTGCATCGGCAACCTCTCCTGATGCGCTGCAAAACTGAGCCTGAACGTTGCGCCCTAGCTTACTTTTTGGGTTGATTTAGTTCTTGCGCTCCTATTTTTGTTGAAAAACGTGCGATTATACCCGCGTATCTTCGGCGTTCTCTCCTAAAGCAATATGGAACAAGTCACGAATTATGACACGTTTCATGGTACTAGAATCTAGTCTCAATTGTACCAACGCTTGGTCTTATGTATCCGCAAGATTAGCTATCTTCGGTGACTATATGAGGACGAAAAGAATAGCAGTCCTTGCCGCATTAACTACATTAGCCCTCGTCAGCGCCGTGTTCGCCACCGTCTCTGTTCTCTCAGGGCAACGTGCAAGCAACGAGTTGGACAGTTACACAAACTTAGATTCTCCAATAAGACTCACCAAAGTCGGCGATATACCAAGCGACATCTTCTCGGGAGTTCCATATGCGTTCCATGTGGTAACGGAGAACCTGAACCCGTCAGAGCCCTATGATATCAGAATAGTCTTCGATGTCTCACAACAGGGGTGGATAGTGTACCCCATGCCAGACTCCATAAACAACGGATCCATCTCAGGCCCAGTTTCCACTCCGATTTTGCCGCCCTACAATTACAGCGCTTTCAGCCAGCTCACTCCCGACATGGCTACCTTGACTTTTCGCGGAGCAACCGTTAGCCTAGCCTACAACGAGACTGAAAATGGCCTAGTAGGCTATTCAGATGTATTCACGGCAGGCGTTGGTTACTACGATAGTTCAATAGTTACGGTTCAGTTCAATGATGCGGCGCTCTCAGCACCCACAGGCAGCTGGACAGTAAGCATTTGGGCGATTTTCGCCTAGTCTCCCTTTTTTTGAAAGATTTCAAATGGGCCAAGCTGCAAACGCAGATCAGAAACATGTCCAGAAACAACTCGCGGTAACCGTTATTCTTCGACGGTTTGAGGAAAGGCGCGCGCGGTCGTTCGTAGGAAAGCTAAAATTCGAGTGAAGTATATCTAACTGTTGAAGAGCTGGGTTAAGGGTAGGTTATGAAGAACGTTGAATTGAGGCTTATGGCTGAGCTTATGAAGAATAGTCGCAGGAGCGACAGAGAACTTGCCAGAGTACTCGGAGTCTCTCAGCCCACAATCAGCAGAACCATTGCAAAGCTGAAGAGAAACGGCTACATTAGGGAATTCACGATTATTCCGGATTATGAGAAGCTTGGGTATCAACTCGCTGCTTTCACGCTTGTGAAGATGAAGAGTGGCCTCAGCATGGAAGAGTTGCAGAAAGCCAGAGAAGTCAGCCTCAGAGACATGCGACAAGCCCCATCAGAAATCGTTCTCTTCGAGAGAGGACTAGACGAAGGCTACAGCGGCATTTTGGTCTCGTTCCACAAGGACTACTCAAGTTACTACAAGCTTAAGGAGAGAATGAAACATTATCCTTTTCTGGATTTGGCCGCCACCACGAGCTTCATAATAGATTTGACAGATAAGGTTCATTACCGATACCTCACGTTCTCAACCCTTGCAAGCAACGTGCTCGAAATAGAAGAAAAAAGAAAACAGCCTGCAAGACGACTTTCCCACACAGCAAGGCCGATCGTTTCCTAAGCCTGACAAAAACCTTAGAAATATAGACTCGTGGCAGAGAGAAGTTTGGTTGAAGGTTGAAACAGCAGCAAGAAAGGCAAAGCTTCAGGGAGAAAGAATTTTGAGTGAGCAAAAGAAATGTCCAAAATGCCATTCAAAGGATTTCAAGAAACAGAAAGAAGTCAGGTTTATGGACGCAGGTTGGGGAGTCTGGAGTTATCTCTACGCAGATGCCCATATTTGCGGTAATTGTGGTTACATCGAACTCTATAAACACAAGCCACGGGCAACAACGTGGCCCAATGTCGTAGGCTACGATTTCAGAACCAAGAGAAGTACAAGCAACCATGACTTCTGATGCGCTTTCTTTATATTTGGTTTGTTGTCCAATAACGCTCTAGTAATCTAAGAGCAGAAAATTTATTTCCCTGAACCACAAGCAGTAATTGCGGTTTTGTTAAGGTGATTTCGTGTCGAATGTGTTGCATTCTCACGCTACAAGAATTGCCGTAGTCGGGGCAGGGTTCGTGGGGTCGTCATTTGCTTATTCGTTGATGATTCGGGGTACTGTTTCGGAAATTGTACTCATTGACGTTGACAAGAAGAGAGCTGAAGGAGAGGCTATGGATTTGAACCATGGCGTTTCCTTCGTTCAACCTGCCAGAATCTGGGCTGGAGACTTCGCGGATTGTGAGGGAGCCGACATTGTTGTCGTTTCTGCTGGGCTTGCGCAGAAGCCTGGTCAGTCACGCCTGGATTTGGTTAAGGCTAACGTTGAGATTTTTCGGCAAATGATTCCGAAAGTGAAAGAGTACAATGATGAGTGTATTCTTCTGATTGCGACGAATCCGGTTGACATAATGACTTATGCTGCTTTGAAATTCTCAGGTTTTCAGCCCAATAGGGTAATAGGTTCTGGGACGATACTGGACACCTCTCGTCTGCGTTATCTTCTGGGGGAACGCCTTAGAGTGGATCCGAGGAACGTTCATGCTTACATTATCGGTGAACATGGGGACAGCGAGGTTCCAGCTTGGAGTCTTGCGAGCGTAGGCGGCGTCAAGCTGGAAGAATACTGTGCAGCTTCAAGTCAAACCCCCGATGAGCTATGCTTGAACGATATATTCGAACAAGTGAAAAATGCTGCATACAAGATAATCGAGCTCAAAGGAAGAACGTACTATGCCATCGGACTCGGACTTACTAGAATCGTGGAGAGCATAATCCGCGATGAAAATGCGATCCTTACAGTCTCCAGTCTGCTCCGAGATTATCATGGAGTGAACGATATCTGTCTCAGCGTGCCGACGATCGTAAACAGAAGCGGCGTGAGACAAGTTTTGAAGCTCCCCTTGACGGATGATGAGACCAAAGAATTCCAGGATTCAGCATCAGCATTAAAGAAAGTAGCCAAGTCTGTGAACCTCTAGAAGCATTCAACATCAAAAACGGTGTGAATGCATCAATAGCACAGATCATTTGGGTTAAGAAAAAGAGTGAGAGGTACAGCCTTTCAGATTAAAGCGCGCGCCCGGAAAAACTAATTGAGAAATGTCAACGCTCCATCGGAAACAATCACTGAACGTACTCGCCTAGTATTACCCAAGTTAGTATTGTCCTTAAGTACAATGTTTCCCGCCAATTTAGCGCGCGAGTAATTTGCTCTTAAACGATATTTCAAAATTGTTCGATATGAAAACGGGGAATTAAGAGAAAGTGAGGTCATTTCTTGCTATAGTTTGGTCTTTACCGCGGGGTTCCGCATCGAACCCAAGTACAGTCCTATGAAGCCAAACACCAGTCCGTAGACGGCGAACAGGGCATCTTCCAGAGCCAGCAACATCAGCTCATGAGCGAACCAATCAGTGTGCGTCCACGAATTAGTGGTGCTCGTGCCATACATATTGTTAAGAGCGTCAATAAGCACCGTACGGAAATCTGGCAAAACGGCATAGACCATCATGACGCCGAATATCATCAATACAGCGTAGAGAACGATTATTTTGCCGATCGATTTCATCCTTGATTCTTCCCGTATCTTGCCAGCGAAGACGTAGCCAACGATCAAGGCGGAGATCAGAACAGATATCATCACAGAAATCTCTCCTCCCCAAGAAGTATTCGCTGGAATCAGCGCAAGATTCAGCAGGGAACCGATTAAGATCCAGATCACGAATATCGCAGCGACGGCCAAAATTACATTGCTAAACTTCAACCCATCACCTCCCCGAGAATTAGACAGTCATGTGTGTTCTCGGTTCGGTTATAACTTTTTCGCAAAATAATGGTTCCTCAAAATTTGCGGGGGAAACCTATCCCATGCCAAACCTATA
>DASPTR010000089.1:0-12574 GCA_035623315.1 Candidatus Acidiferrum sp.
ACCTGTCGCAAAACACTTCTCAACGTTGCTTCTTGCCAGTTCGCGTTGATCTGAGGGCAGTGGTTCTATAGCATCTTTGCCGATTAAATTCTCAACATCATAAGACAAGAAATGAGTGCGATTTATTCGCACGTACCTGTGTTCTCTATCCAGAATCATTATTAGATCAGGTGACCCATAAAATTGCGCTTTGAGTTCATTCTCACTTTTCCGAAGAGCTTCCTCAGTTCTTTTGCGTTCGGTGATATCATGGATGGCGCTCACTCTCGCTACACGTCCTTTGAAAGGGATAGCCCTAGCACGTATTTCCACTGGGAAAACAGAACCATCTTTCCTCAATGCTAGATGTTCATATGGACCTTCAGACCCTTTCCGCATACTATCCATTACGAGATCTCGCGACTCAGGAGCTACGAAATCCATAACTGCCTTTCCGATCAATTCGTTTTGTTGGTACCTCAACATCCTCGCTAGTTGATCGTTGGCATCTACAACTCTTCCTTGTTCACTGATACCAATTCCTTCAAATGCGGCGGCAGATAATCTTGAGTAACGTTCCTCACTTTCTCTCGATTTTTCTTCTGCTTTCTTGCGATCTGTAATGTCCTTGTATGATCCACTGATGCCAACGATTTCGCCTTTCTTCAGAATAGGGCTTGAAATGTGTTCAAATGTCCTCTTTCCCTTTGGGGTGTCTATTCCGATTTCACCCTCAATGGTTCTTCCACGAAGGACTTCCTCAACATTCTTCTGCATCTGTAGATGCATTGTTTCAGGAACATATTTTAGTATGCTTTCGCCTACGCCTTCGTTGGCCCTGAAGCCATACTGAAGGGCGACTTTGTTCACCGCGGTTATGTTTCCCTTCAGATCAAACATTACCTTCAGGTCTTTTGAGTTTTCGAAGAGATTTCTGTATCTTTCTTCAGAAACTTTGAGGGCTTCCTCTGCTTCCTTGCGTTTTGTCACATCTCTGATGATACCCAAGAACCCAGCAGGACGACCTGCAGTGTCTTTTACTAAGGTGGTCGAAAAATCCACCGTGATCTTGGCGCCTTCTCTTGTGACAAAACTCATTTCCTTGCCCCGAGAGGATCCCTCTGAAATCACCTCTCTCATGTTGGCAGCAACTTTCTGTCTCTTCTCTTGAGGCACCAAATCAAGTGAGTTCATACCTATCATTTCATCTTTCTTACCTGCTCCGTACAGTCTCAAGATCGCATCATTCAGTTCAATTATCTTCCCTTCCAAGTCGGTCAGAACAAAACCATCGGAAGACGCTTTCGCAGCGGCCCTGAAAAGCTGCAATTTCTGATACGCGAGCTTAAGTTGTTCTTCTGTTCTTCCGATTCTAGCCATTTCCGTTATGCTGTGAGCTAGCTCCTTGTAAACTGTCTCTGGATCTCCTGTTTTGTTCAAGTATTGATTTGCGCCTAGATTTAGTGCTCTTATGGCTACTTCCTCTCTGCCCTTGCCCGTGAACACTATGAATGGAACATTCTTTCCTTGTCCTCTCAACTCCTTAAGAAATTCAAGGCCGTCTTTAGACGGCATCTGATAATCAGATACAACAACGTCATACGTGTTCGAGTTCGTTTTCTGAATGGCTTCATCAACAGACGTTGCTGTATCTACTTCGAATGGGCCTTCCATCTCGAGGCATTGTTTGGCGATCTTCAGCAGGCTGACCTCATCATCAACGTGCAGAACACGTATGGATCTCTTCTCATTCAAGTCAACGAGTACTGAATATGCCCCAGTTTCTTGGCTCATCCAAACTCACTTCTCTGCATGCAGAACAAGGCTTTTGGTGGTTATCGCAAAGGTTGCACGCAAATTAAACGATTATGAACGCAAAATTAATACCAGAAATCAAAAGAAGCGCTGGTGCTCTTGACGCAGTAGAATGGTCATCTTTTTGCGCGCGGTACATGAAAATCATCTTCAAATCTGTATCTCTGTCGATGTCGCTTGGCTCCGATTTTGAGTAGTCTATTCACTTCAGCTGCTCTGTTGTCAGCATATAGGTCGAGGTGCAGTCTATTTATGTCTCTTCGTTTTGTGGGAACTTTGTTCAAGGATATATTTGGATTTCTTCCTTTATTTTCACGAAGAACGACCCATCCAACCTTCGCTTGATTCTAGGGACATAGTGCAGTGCTTATTTCCAAAAAGCCAACATTTCATCGAACTTGTTATGATCAATAACGATTGAGTCGATTTTCATTTTTCCATCCCTCGAGCAATTCTGTCGACTTGCCGTTTCCATTATGATCAATTCAGCTAACACTTTCCTGATGTCGCAATAGCCACATAGCTAAATCATTTCTGAGAGGGAACAACCGTCTGCGTGGGCGGTGGATGTAATGGTGGTTTCCTTCTTCTGAGTGTTATGGTTGCTACGACAACGACAATAATCACGATTGTGCCCGCGATGATGTAGATTAGGTTGCTCGTCAGTATCCCCACGAGATCGGGTGACCACATATTGGTGTCGATTGCCTGCAGGTCCCTTTCGACGTATGTGTCCTGGGAATACTGTTCAAGCAAGAATCCAGTTTTCTGATCGAAGAAGTATGTCGTTATCGAAGTTTGACCCTGCGATGTTGTCGTTTCGTTAATAACGTCTACGCTTCTGCTGGCCGACGCGTAAGTTTTTGTTGTTATCTGAGTTATCTGCTCTGGATTTGGCTGAATTGTGATGTTGTCTCCGCTCTTGAGGTTGCTGGCAATCACGATGAGGAAAGAGGCGTATTCACTTGATCCAGTCATGTCTTCGGTGTTGCTTTGAGTCAGTTCAGTGCCGTTATCGTAGTGAACTGTCGAATTCGTCGTAACAACTGGGCCACTTACACCTGTCACTATCACTTTCACCCATGTTATATGACCCTCTTCCACGTAATGGGCGGGTTCAGTGCCATTTCCAGTCCAAATGACGCTAAGTCGACCATACTTCACCCAATCTCCCACTTTGACTCCAGGAACATAATTCAAGGCTCCAGTCATCGATGGAAACACTATCAACACTGAAAGGATTGCCAGCCCAAACAACACGAAGAAAACCTTCGCCAACCTCACCGTCCAATCCCCAGAAAGACTAATTCAACTAGACTATATCAGTTTTCCCAAAACCCACCAAACGGGCTTTCTTGCATTGTAATAACTCGCAAAACCAAGATGTCGTATAGCCGAGCGGTGTGTCATAATAAGTGCTGCTGGTGTCCTTTCTTACTAGAAACCTTTAATTCCTATGTATTTGAAATATAGCGGGGCTGATCTCTTTCCTAGGTAGCAGATCGAAAATGAGATTAACCCGCCGTAGCGGGGTGGGGTAGCCAGGATTAACCCGCTGGGCTCATAACCCAGAGATCAGTAGTTCAAATCTACTCCCCGCTACCAAGTTTAAGCCATTTTCATACACAATTGAGATTTGGTATGTTCGACCTGCTCTCGGAGTGGAGAATATATTTTGAAGGATGTCTTGGCTGTTTCGGTTTTGTTGGAAGTTTCAGAATTTTGCTGTGTAATTCCAAATGTGGACAAAAAAGAGGGAGGTTGTGAGTTTGTCTGTTTGGCACTAATGCGTAATGGTCAGTAGCGTTCTTGAGAATGTGCTTCCGGTTGTTAGGTCGTAGTAGACTATTACTCCTAGTCCGCTGGGCGTTGAAGGTGTGTCTGAGATAGTTAGTGTTTGCGTTCCTAATGGCGCAAGCGTGAAAGCTGACGGGGTTATGGTGAGTCCTGTGTATGCCTTGAAATGTGTTCCGCTGACGGTCAAAGTGAAGACCTGGCTTCCCGCATCATTTATGGTTGGTATTGCCGCCCAAACGCCGACGGCTGGATTATTGACGGTTATTGAACCTCCGTTTGTGTTTATTGTTCCAGCGTTGTGGCCGAATGGGTCCCATAGCATCAGGCTTAGCGAGTGGGTTCCGACCCAGCTGATGGTCACCGTCATCGTTATCATGTCTGGCGTCACGGCGATGCCATAGACGTTATAGCCTGTGCCAGTCGGGTATGAGGTCAGAACGTCAGTCAGGGAGGACGAGTATGGTTCTGTTGCGAGCTGCATTGCCATGGCTTGCACGTTCACGTTTCCAGCTATGTTATTTGAGACAGTGAACGTCTTGCTCGGTGCGAATTTTGTGAGGCTGAGTAGCGATGGCGTGTTTATCGGCGAGCCTTGGGCGAGCTTCAACGTGACTGTTTGGCCGAATGTGTTTCCGAAGTATATCGCGTGGATTCCGACGTACCATGTTCCTGAGAACCATGAGAATGCTGACAGCACCTCCATTGTTGTGCCCGTTGTGGTGTACCACTCGTATCCTAGTGAGGCAAGGGGAGCCTCAGATGCGGCTCTGACTATGCCATTCGATGTGGCGAGGAAGACGTCAAAATCTGCGTCTGGAGTCGTCCAGCTAACAGTTAGCGTTATCGTTCCAATCGAGAAGCCTTGAACGGGTAGGTAAATCCAGTCTCCTGAAGCGCTGGTTCTTGGTTCGTTCATGACGTTTGCTGTCAGAGTGAACGCTTGTCCAAGTGTAGCTGGCACTGTAATGACGATTGGTATATCGATTGGTGATCCACTGACTGATGACTTTACGAAGCCGCTGTAAATGCCTGGTGCTGTTCCTCTTGGAACTGACATCTTAATCTGCAGTTTGTTGCCGGTGACGATCGTTGAAACCCAATTCCATGTCGTGAACCCGTAGAAGTTGACCTCCACATCGACTGGGATATTTAGATTGTATTGATTCCACAGCCTGACAACGTAGGTTCCTGGGCCAAAGTCGATTCTTGCGTCGAACCATTGAACGTTTGTATGTGCATACGCATAGTTTAGTAATATTAGGTCCGTCGGGTCTCCTTCGGTTCTCTCTTTGTAGAGTGCTGTGTTGACGTGAATATCCGTCCATGTAGATCCATCGTACAAGCGAATCGGGGTTCCATAGGCAATCACGGGGTCAAACTTCATTCGGACGTCCGCGTAGTCGACCCCTGCTGGAATCGTGATAGGTACCCACGTGCTTCCGCCGTTGGTGTTGCCATCGCCGTTACCTAATACTGTTGTGCTGAAACTTGTGGTGCCAACGTATTGAAGCCACGTTGCTTGAGCGCTGGTTATGGTGCTTGTGAAAGTGGATGATGTCGTGTAGCAAGTTCCTCCAGGCAGCGTTTTGGCTATCTCATCCGTGTCAGAGTATGCAGCGCTGTTCAATGCAGCCTCGACTGCCTTGTATGCATCGACGCGGCCGGCTCCTTGGCGGTTCGCTGGTAGGCCAAGGTCCTTCGCGGTGTTCATCAGGATTTCCCTTACAACGGCTGGTGACGGAAACACGCCGTGAGCCTGCTTGTACGCTTGAAGAACCAATGCGCCTGTTCCTGCTGCGACTGGCGTGGCCATGCTTGTGCCACCGAACTGCAGATAAGCGCTCGTTGAGCTCCTTGCCAGGGTTTCGCCCCATGCGCCCGGTGCGCATACGTCAGGGTCCAATCTGCCGTCTGCGGTTGCGCCACCGCTACTCCAGTAGATGACCTGATCGTTTTCGTAGCCCGTAACGTAAGCAGGGTTGACTGGCCAGTAACCGTAGATGTTCCATATACCCGAGTTTTCTGTTGAGGCGCCAACTGTGATAACATCTTTAGCGTCGCCTGCTGATGAAACGGTTCCTGCGCCTTGGCTGTTGCCTGCGGCGACGAAGCACGTGACGCCAAGCTTTGTGGCAGCATCCAGTGCTAGGCACGTTGGGTCGTATCCGTTGTTTGGTATCTCCAAGCCACCGAGGCTCATTGTGATTATGTTTGCTCCATCTGCGATGGCCCAGTCTATTCCGTTGATTATCCACGAGTCCCATCCCCAGCCTGCGTCTGTGAGGACTTTGCCTCCGATGACTTTGGCGCCAGGTGCGACTCCCATGACTTTCAGGAAGCCGTAGTATGTGAGGATGCCCTGTGCCGCGACGAGGCCCGTCGTCGCTGTTCCGTGTCCGTTACCATCATGTATGGGAGTATCCACTTCGCCTGTGAATATCTTGTAGTCGGTGACTACGCCGGCTAAATCCGGATGTTGATAATAGATTCCCGTGTCCAAGTCAGCAACTACAACGCCTGTTCCGTTGATTCCGATGTTCCATGCGTTGTTTGCGCCTATCTCGAATGGGAACTGTGCATAGTAGTAGCCTGGCTGTGGGCCAGGAACAGGTTGAGTTCCGCTATCGTCTCCCAAAACGTCGGGTGGAAGATACTTTTTTCCGTCTACGAGTATTTGGTTGACGCTCACTAGGGACGATAATGCTTGGATCTTGTCTGCCGTGAGTGACGTTGCGATGCCGTTTATAACATGGAACTGTGCGGTGACAGTTCCTCCCATACTTGTAATGGCTTTCACGGCTGCGGCTTGATCAACGCCAGGTTGCAGTACGACTATTATAGGTTCGGCGACCATCGGATTTGCAGCCATTTCGGTCAAGAGGTTAGGAGCTATCTTTTGGGTAGTTGGCTGTGCGCTTCCGAAAGATGTTGCAACGCTTGACATTGGTAAAAATGCGACTAAGCTCAGTGTTATTACTGCAATGGTCAATATAGATACTAACTTCTTGTTCAACTATATCACCCTAGAATTCTTCTTTTTACTCCTTTCAGCACGACTTGTTCGTCCTTTAGAAGTTATAAGTCTTGTGAAACCTTCTTCTATTGAATTGAAAATAGAACTTTCTTCCATAAACGATATGTAATGGCAACATTATTCTTGGATTAGAGCACAAATGCGAAAGCGAACCGTGTGCCTAATTTTCTTTGCTTTACTCTTCGTGAGTACGTTGTCAGTATCAGTTCACATTCCGCTGGTCAAAGCTTGGAACGGAACAATTTATATAAACGTTGATGGAAGTGTTGACCCGCCTTCGGCACCTATTCAACAGAACGGAAACGTCTACACTTTAACTGACAACATTTCAACCACTAGCGATGGAATAGTCATAGAAAGAAACGACATAACGTTAGACGGAAGCCATTATACGATTCAGGGAAATGGAAACTCCAACGAAAATGGAATTGACATGAATCAAACAAGCTACGTTACGGTCCAAAATACGAACATAGAAAACTTCTCCATAGGGATCTTCGCACCTCAGTCAGAATATGACACTATAACGGGCAATACAATAGCGCAAAACAGCCTTGGCATGTGGATTGACAGTTCTTCAAACATCAACGTAATCGGCAACAACATACAGCAAAACAGTGTTTTTGGCATTTGGCTTACCAGTTCTTCAAACGTCGACATCTACCACAACAACTTCGTCAACAACGTAGCTCAAGTCTATACGGACTCGATCAACACTTGGGATGCTGGCTACCCTATAGGAGGAAATTACTGGAGCGACTACGCTGGATCAGACCTTTACAGTGGGCCCTTCCAGAACCAAACGGGCAGCGATGGCATAGGCGATTCGCCCTACATCATTAACGTGAACAACGTTGACAATTACCCGCTGATCGGTCCGTTGGTTCATGACGTTGGAATAACAGACGTTTATTCGGCAAAGACCATCGTGGGACAAGGCCTTACCATGAACATAACATTGCAAGTCGTTAATTATGGCGCGGAAGCAGAGACTGTCTCCGTGATGTTGAATGTAGGTTCAATAATAGTAAACACGTGGAGCGAGACCCTGCCTGCCCAAACTTTCGAACTCCTAAATTACACTTGGACCGCTTTTGGAATTCCTAGGGGCAACTACACCATAGGCGCCTACGCTCCGCCTGTTTCTGGAGAGACACTTACCGCAGACAACAATTTCACAGACAGCTCGGTGATAGTAAGCCTCATTGGCGACTTGACCGGTCCTACACCTTTTGTGCCAGATGGCAAAGTTGACATCAGAGACATATCTGTTGTTGCCAAATGTTTCGGCTCCCTTCCTGGAATGTCCAACTGGAACGCAAACTGCGATTTGAACAACGACGGCAAAATAGACATAAGAGACATTTCAATGGTAGCCAAACATTTTGGCCAGTCCGGCTAAAAATCAGTTCAATCAGATCCTATAAAAGCTTGATTTTTGTAGACAAAAACTCCAACTTCACAGAAACTGCGTTCAGATACCAGCAAAACTTATCATGCACAAAGCAACAAGCTAACAGTGAGAGTTGAAAATATGAGTGTAGTATTCGCTTGTATAGCGCCTCATGGTTCAGAGGCTATCCCAGAGTTAGCTGGTGACATGGTTCAAGCTTTTTCAGAAACTCGAAAAGGCATGGAAGAAATGGCAAAGTTGTTCAAACGACAGGAACCAACTACGATAGTGTTAGCGACACCCCACAGTCTACGATTGGAAGCAACGATAGGGGTAATTACGTCTGAATACACTGAAGGAACATTGGAAGACAACAAAGGCAAAGTGACTCTGCGCTGCGAGTGCGATAGAAAGCTCGCAAAGGAGGTTGTCGAAAACGCTAAGAAACTGAATCTTCCTGTTGTTGCGGCAAACTATGGGTCAAGCGAAGGTCCCGCTTCCTGTATGCCAATGGATTGGGGTGCGCTGATTCCCCTATGGTTCCTCATCGGGAAAGATTCAAACAAGCCTAAAGTCGTGCTGGTCACGCCTTCAAGGGAAATCCCAATGGAGAGTCTTGTCCGATTTGGGCGTGTCATCGCAGAGACCGCAAAAGCCTCTGGAAAAAGAGTGGCCTTCGTGGCTAGCGCTGACCAAGGCCATGCGCACAAGGCTGATGGGCCATATGGCTTCAACCCTGCGTCTGCGGAGTTTGACGAGATGGTCAAGCGTGCCGTAATGACGAATAATTTGGCCTCAATAATCAGCTTGTCACCTCAATTCATCGAAAACGCGAAGCCAGATAGCGTCTGGCAAATCGCTATGCTGCAAGGGATACTTGAACATTCACCGATGAAATCGCGATTCTTGTCTTATCAAAAGCCAACGTATTTTGGGTTGCTGTGTGCGGCTTATCTGCCGATATAGAGTGTATGCAAGAAAAAACGCGTTTTGGGCGGAAGCTTGTCTTAAGCTCTTCCTTTTTCTTCTTTTCCGAAGTATGCTGTCCATTTGAGTTTGCGTGCGTCTCTTCCCATTTTCAGCGAGCTTTTTCTGCATTTGCTGGAGCAGAACCACAGGATTGAGCCGTCGTTTTTGACGAACATCATGCCAGTCCCCGGTGGGAATTCGTGTCCGCAGAATGAGCATTTTCTAGGTCTGGGCAAGATCTGGCTCCTCCTGAAGGTTTTAGCCTTTTCCTCATCGGTTAATTTTCTTTGCTTCTCTTTCGGTTTCTCTGAGCATTAAGACATCTTGGGCTCTTATTGGGCCCTTAACGTTTCTTGTTATGATGCGTCCTTTGTCTTTTCCTTCTTGGATGCGGATTCTCACCTGTGAGATTTCGCCGGTTACTCCTGTTCGTGCTATGACTTGGATAACTTCTGCGGGTATCAGTTCCTCTTCAGCCGTCGGCTTTGCCGTCTTTTCTTCCTTGGTTATTCTCTCTTCTTTGCCTGGTCTTTCTTCTTTGCTCATCACTTGGCTCCTCTTTTGACCTGCTCGATTCTTGTGACGATTTCTTTGAGGAGACCTGTAGCTTCTCCTTCTTTTGTGATGCATGCAGCTGCGGCTGGTACGTCTATGCCTAGGGCTTTTCCTATTTGTTCCCTAGTCGGTACGAATATGTATGGGATTTTTCTTTCGTCGCACAACAACGGCAGATGAGCCACGACTTCCGGCGGGTCAACGTCCTCCGCGATGATGACAAGTTTTGCTTGAGCTCTCTCGATGGCCTTAGTCGTTTCATTCGTGCCTTTTCTTACAGAACCTGTTTTTGAGGAGATTTGCAGGGCTTCATAGGCCGCATCTGCGAGTTCCTTCGGTACTTCGTACTTCACGTAGAACGGTTTGGACATAAGCCTCACCCTTTCAAATGCACAGTCTAATCCATCCTTCTTGTTTATGAAGGTTTCGACCCTGTGCAGGTGAGGCTCCGAGGTCTCTGTTTCGACTTAGTCTATTTTACTCTGAGCTTTTCAACTGTTTCTCTTGCTATGGTTTGGGTATTGAGTGATTTTCTGAGCTTTCCTTTGCCGAATTTCACTTTGACGGTGCCTTCTTTTTTGTCTGAGTGATAGGCGGTCAACTGTGCCGCTTTTTCGATGGCTGATTTGGTTTTGGGGCCTTGGAGCAGAGTTATCGGGCTTCCGCAGTCTTGAGCCTCGAAGCAGTAATCGTTCGGCATCTTCATCTGAACTAAGCGTTTGTTCTCAGCTTGGTTTCTGCCAACTATGATCTTGTTTTTTTCAAACCTGAAATGCCTTCCCAGCTTGAGCAGTTGCACGTCTTTCAAGGAGACTCTTTTCTTGTGTTCAAATAGGTCCTTCAGTTTTCCGGCAAATTCCTTGCATGTTAGCAGGCAGCCTCCGCCTGGGCACGAGTATCCAGATACTTTCAAGTCTTGAGCAAGTCTGATCTGCTTCTTTCTTGACCTGCCCTCAATTTCAGGTAGCGATTCTCGATTTACGAGACCTTTCTTCTCAGCTTCGGTCGGGGGCAACAACCTTGCAGACAGGGGCCTGAGGATCTTTCCTTCCAGACCTGCTTCATGTTCTATTAGATCTAAGGCCCTTCCATGTTGTGACATGGGTCTTTGACCCAAGACTTCACCTGTGATGATGAATGACGCGCCTGTTTCATCAGCATACTCTTTGGCCTTTTTCAGCATGAAAATTCTGCAGTCAATGCATGGATTCATGTTCTTGCCGTAGCCGAACCTTGGCTTTCTGACGATCCTGAGGTATCCCTCGCCAACGTTGATCGTTCTCAATGGCATATTGAGATTCTTCGCAACTTCGGAGGCTCCGCAGCCTCCTTTTCCACAGAGACAGAAGGGGCTCACAAAGTTTACTGCTTCCACGTCTATGCCTTGATCCAGCATAAGCTTCACGGCAAGTGTGCTGTCTAACCCGCCGGAAAGAAGGGCAATAGCCTTGATCCTTCTGTCTTTCGACGTCATGTTTCTCACACTTGTTGAGCGGGCATTCTGCTTCTTGGTACGTTCTCATGTATTAATGGGTTATCCAAGATAATTTGCGTCAAAAAAGAGGGTGTGGAAAGCGGTTGTATCTTCTCTGATTCTTCTCTTGATTAGATAAAGAGAGTTACGTCTGCGCCGGCTGCTATGTTGAGGAATGTGGCTGCACCGACCATCTCGTCCACTTCTGGGATTAGGCTTTCTCGTTTGATGCCGAACATCTCCATGGTTGGAGTGCATGCGTAAATCTTTAAGAGTCCTGAACTCTTCATTCTCTTGAGCATGTCATAAGGCGTCGGATACTTCATTCTCGTCAGGTTTTCTCTCATCTGCTTTTCCATCTGTTTATAGTCAGCTGGCAATCCTGCTTTTTCCATTGCTCCCTTGACAATTGCTTGCAGACCCCAGAAGGTGAAGTAGAGATGCGCTTCCCATCCCATCGAGGTTGCGGTCGATCCGAGTATGAATGCGCAGTAGAGTTTGTCTAGCGTGCCGCTTTCAACTATTAGCGCCAGTTTCTTCTTTTCGGGCATAATGTCACTTTCCGTTATTTTCAGTTTAAGGGGCAATATGACAATTGTAATATTTAATGTTTTCTACATAGCGGATCATGCGCAACTCCACCCGTCATCCCTCTTTCAGCCAAAAAAGGAGCAATACCCGATTAAAGTGAATGATAAGCAGATTTCTTACCGAGTCTTTTGCTCGGGCGTTCACGTAAAGAAAAGAAAATGGAGAAGTTAGGGATTCATTGGTTGCAATATTGCGAATTGGTTTCCTTCAGGATCGGCGGCTATTGCTGTCCAGCCTACGTGGGGAACTTCTTGCTTAGGAACGATGATTTTTCCACCTAGTTTCTTGATTTTGTTGATGTATTCGTCGGCTGACTCGACTGAAATGTAGATTATGGGCTTCATATCTTTCATTTCCTTAGTTTTCTTGTACATGCCTCCGTTGACGCCGGGTCTCATAGGTCTCATTTGTTTGTCTGTTGGCACCGTGCCCAGAAGCCAATATTCTGTTGGTCCACTCATGTCTTCGCTGCCTTTCTCGATTTTCCATCCGAAGACTCCCGCATAGAATTTCTTCAGTTTATCGGTATCGCCTGCTGGAATTTCGAAGTGAACGACAGTATGGTCCATTTTTCTCAACCTGCTTTTCTTTGAACATGATATCTTCGAGCTGGTTAGATTAATAGGCTTTGCCTTGAGATGTCCTGCAACCGAGAAGTTAAGTTCTGAGATTTGATTCGACAGATCCACAAGGCTCGCTGAAGAACCTTGTAAGTTGAATTGTTCCAAACGTACCGCATGACAAATAAGCTTATGAGCTCACTTCTTTCTCGTGAAGGAATCCTGATAAGGGTCTGGAAAACCAAAGGTGTTCACCAAGGGAAAGTAGGAGCAATTTCGACTTGCACTGGAATAGAATAAGTGGAAAACGGAGAATGTGAGATGTTATGAAAGGCCAGAAGGAAACAAAGACCAAGCCGTCGATCTCCGAGATACGGATCAAAGTAAGCACGAATGGTCCATATCTT
>DASPTR010000090.1:0-4449 GCA_035623315.1 Candidatus Acidiferrum sp.
GAGGAGCCAATTTGTGTCGCCAGATTTCTGTGTCAAAGCCTCCTTTTAACATTGCATCAAAATGCATCTTCATGTCGCCATGTTCGACTTCAAGCTCAAGAGCCAAGTCTCTTAACTCCGGAATTTTTGTCATGGCCGGTAAAATAGTCAATTGTTCGCCTTCGTGATGAGCATACAGTTTCCTCTGGAAATCTTTGAACAGTTGCTCTCGCAACGCGGCATCCTTCGGACCAGTCTTGAACAATTTCGCAAAAAACCTTCTATACTCATCATGACCATTTTTTATTGATTCGCCAATCCCCATTCTTCAATTCACTCGTCAGATTATTTCTCTGATTGAGTATTAGAGCTTAACCATTATCTTCATCACTATTAGCTCTGGAACACCTAATGCTAAAATTCCAAAAAACTCTGGGGTGCGATACGCTCTATTTTAGCCAATCCTGAACTGCTGCAGAAAACGAAAAAACGCCAAGCAAGTACTGGGACCGTGTGCGAGAAATAGACAAACAGAGGAAAAAAGCTAGTTTTTGAGGCTTTGCGGAAAAGTTATAATTGAGCCAAGAACAACTCTGACTGTTTAGTTTTGCTGGAGGTGATAGGTTGAAGTTTAGTGATGTCATTGTTGCTACGGTTTCTCTGGTTCTGTTTGGTTTGCTCCTTAATGGTTTCTTGTTGGTGGCGTTTGGTTCGCTGAGTGCTAGCTCGACGAGTGATACACTTGCTTCTATTATCTCGTTTCTGGTGGCTTCATTGGTTGTCGGTCATGTGTTTGCTTTAAAGATTCAGGATGAGTCAAGAATTAAGGCAATTGGAGTTGTTGTTGTTCTGTCCGCTTTTGCATTGTTGATATTTACATCGATTTGGATGGCTACTCCCTTTGCGTACAATTGGGAGCAAGATTTCCTAAACAGCATGTTCAATAGAACTACACAATCATGGTCACATTACGATTTGAACGCTTATGCAGCACTTGCGGGCTCGATAGAAGTCATCATGGGCATAGTGATTAGTTTCATCGGGCTGTATGCTGGTTCAATGCTCAGAAAACCTTCCACAAAGACCAAAGAATAGCAAAAATAACCTCCTTTCTTTTTCCGTCTTTTCTTCTCGTTTTTGGGTTTCACGTTTGCGGTTTTGCGGAAGTTATAGCTGAACGCAAAGTAATTTTGTGGTTTGGTGAACTGAGTTGCTTGGAGGTAAATTTGTGAATCTGAGAAGGGTAGAGAAAAAGGAGGTTAATTTTCAATTTGCGTGTTTTAGCGCGTGTTTTAGTGAGACAGATTTCTGGGGCGAGTGTTAGCGCGTTATCGTCTGGTCGAAATTTCTGAGGGCATCATCAACGATCTTTTTTCCAGCTTTCTTGCTTCCGAACAGTGCTCTGGGAACTTCATCAGGCTTGCCGTAAAGCTTGAAAATCTCAAGAACGCAGCCTTTAACATCACCGGTTCGTTCTCCTGAGACAAAGATGTCAACTCGACGGTAACTCAGCATTCGCAAGCCACGGGACCAAATGCTTCCGAAAGTTGTTGTTCCTTTTTCAACTTCAACCTTGACGTTGAACTGCCGAGCTATCCTCTCTAATTCATCAGTCTTTATTTCGCGACTGGGCACCATCGCCGTCTTCGAGAATTCCGAATAATCCCAATAGCGAAACGCGGCTAAAATTACAGTCAAAGAAAACGCACCAACGCGTTCTGTCAAGGAAAAAGCAACTTATATCACTATCGTACGCCCGAATGGGCCAGGTTATTTTCCCTTTCCAAGCTTTGGCACGACTGTAATGGTGCGCTAAAAACCCAAGAGTCAAATGGGAAAGACAAATGAGGCAAAACAGGAAACTAAGCTTGTGAATGAGCAAGGTTTCAGAGTTTTCCTCGCAAAGAGGAACCTAGCAGAAGAGATTGTCAAGACTCATATAAACATAGTAAAGGAGTCTGATAAACACTTGAAGAAAAGAGACGGCGGCAAAAAAATAGAAAAAGGGATCATGCGCGCGATATTAATAGCCGACGCTGTAAAGTGAGACGTTGTTTTTCGAAGAAATCTTCTTAAATGTTCTTCTCATGCTGCTCTGTTACACTTACGTGTTAGTTGTAATCGCGTCATCGGAAAAAATTGGTACGATTCTTAACATTTCTCGAAAAAGTGCACGCAAGTTCCTTCACGTGATGATCGGGAACCTTTCGTTCATAATTCCTTTTTTCACTTTGACGATCTTCCCAGCCCTTGTGGCTGCTCCGTTTATAGTGGTTACATTTCTTGCGTCGCCGTACAGTCCGTTCAAAACTTTCAGCGAAAGGATGAAGGACCTTTCCGATATAACCGAGGAGGGACACCAGTTGGGGCTTGTTTTCTACGCCATTAGCTACACGTCTCTGGCCGTCTTGTTTGCTTCAAAAGCATACATCATTGCCGCGGGCATACTGCCAATGGCGTACGGCGACGCAGCCGCTTCTATCGTAGGTGAAAGATTTGGAAAGAGAAAATACAGGTTGGTCGCTCAAAAGAGTTTGGAGGGATCAGCTGCGATGTTTGTCTTCAGCTTCATGAGCGTCGCCGCCAGCATGATCTTCTTTTCCTTCCTCTACCATTTTGCACTCGTGGACAACATTGTTGCAGCATTGGCAGCCTCTGCAGTTGCCACGGTTGTCGAAGCCTTCTCGCCGATGGGATTCGACAATCTGACAGTCCCAGCCGTGAGTGTTCTGGTATTTTTGCTGTATAAAGGTGGTATCTGAAAATTGGTGTTTATTGTAATAGACGGACTTGACGCCTCTGGAAAGAGTACTCAGGGCACAAGTCTTTACAGACATTTCGTAGGGATTGGTAAGACGGCTTATCTGAGGATTCATCCCTCAAACGACAATTTCTTTGGATATCGGGCGAGGCACTTCCTTTATTCAAGTGGAAAGAGTGCACACTTTGCCTCGGCATTGTTCTACATGCTTGATGTGATCCGTTCGATTCTAATATACTCTTGGAGAAGATACGATTACATGATTTTTGTTCGATACCTTTTGGGAACCGCCTATCTGCCAGCACCCTTAGACATTATTGCGTACCACTTTTTCGCCTCCATCGTCCCAACTTCCGATTACATGTTCTTTCTTGATGTACATCCTGAGGAAGCGGAAAACAGAATACGCCGAAGTCGCAGTACGATGGAGATGTTTGAAACCTTAGAGAGCCTCAAGAATGTTAGAGGAAAAGCATTGCACTTGATTTCGACAGGCAAATGGAGAATAATAGACGGAGATGAACCCGAAATAGAAGTTGAAAGGGCAATTGGAACTGTTTTTGGTCTATTGTTCTAAGGAGCCTGCGAAAAAATAGAATTGCGGGAGATGTCGCCACCAGGATTAGCGCGCGTTGGATTGGCGATCGACTGGGTTCAGAGGGCGCTATTGTTCAACAGTGTTCTTGGGCGAGTTTGTCGATTTGCTTGTTGGAATGGGTTGATAGGAAATCGACAAGGCAATTTCGTTATCCGGCATGCGCTAACCTGAATTCTGACGCGTAGTTATCCCCGCTCATTATTTATAGGACTGGTCAAGTTCATTACAAGTCCTAAGAATGCAGAAGGCAGTTGGTTGAAGAAAACAGCGGTAGTGGCGATCGGAGGAAACTCTCTCATCAAGGACGAAGACCATCAAACTGTGGCCGATCAGTTTGAGGCAGCCCGACAGACTTGCAATCACATCGCCAGCATGGTAAAAAAAGGCTGGAACGTCATCGTGACGCATGGCAATGGTCCTCAAGTGGGTTTTGTCCTCTTACGATCTGAAAAGGCAAGCAAGGATGTGCCTACTATGCCACTTGATTCTGGCGATGCTGAAACACAAGGCGAACTTGGATACATGATTCAACAATGCCTACGCAACGAGTTCCTATCAAGAGGCATGAACAAAACGGTCGCTACGATCGTGACCCAGGTTCTCGTCAAAAAAAATGACCCTGCATTCAAGAATCCGACTAAACCAATAGGACCCTTTTACAGTGGAAGGAAAGCTGAAAAATTCAGGAAAGAACGCAAATGGATAGTGGCTGAGGACTCGGGACGCGGCTGGAGACGCGTGGTCCCGTCTCCTATGCCAGTGTGCATCATTGAACAAAAAGCTATCAAGACTCTTGTTAACAGAGGATCCGTAGTCATCGCCGCGGGAGGAGGAGGCATTCCCGTCATTGAAGAGAAGGGCAAGTTGAAAGGGGTAGAAGCAGTCATCGACAAAGACTACGCCTCAGCCATTCTTGCAATCGGCCTGGAAGCAGACCTCTTCCTAATCTCAACCGCAGTCGAGAAAGTTGCGCTAAACTTCGGAAAATCCGATCAAAAACTACTTGACAAGATGACCCTGGCCGAAGCCAAGAAATACCTTAAACAGGGACAATTCCCCCCGGGAAGCATGGGCCCGAAAATCCGAGCCATCATCAACTTTCTCGAGAAAG
>DASPTR010000091.1:0-7059 GCA_035623315.1 Candidatus Acidiferrum sp.
TGCCCCCGCCGACGACGACCACCACCTCATGTCCTTCTTTCTTCAAGTCCTTCAATAGCTCAGCGTACCCTGCGATCAGCACAGGATCGACGGGCGACGCCACGACCGAGCCGCCTATTCTCAACACAACCCGCATGAAACCCATCTTCCGCCAAGAATATTCGAGCATTTCTAGTATAATGCTTTTTATAAAAACATGCCTAGATCAGGTTGATCCTTATTTCCCCGCTCGCGCACCACTATCGAATCTCGCAGAGTTATCCTCATTCCGTCCCGAGCAGCAACCGTCGGAACTCCTGTTCTCTCTTGGATAAGCGTCGCCTCCCTCTCTGGACCAGCAGCCAGCATTTTCATTCCCAGATGCGTTAGGAGAGCCTGCTCAGGCCGTGTCTCTTCGACTATCTTTATAGCGTCATCCGTGGTCATGTGCCCCTTCCAAGGCTTTCCAGCCGGCCTCATCACGCACAATATGAGAAGCCTCACTCGTCCATAATACTTGCCGATGCCCTCAAAATACTCGGTATCACTCGTATACGCGAAGGCTCCTAAGCCTGGAACCTCAAACCTGAACCCGACGGCCTCGGGGTCCGTGTGCCTCGCTTCTGTCACCAAAACATCAACGCTGCCTAAGCGAAGCTTCATACCGGGCAAGGCTTCGATCGTGTTCTCCGTCATATGCTGATGATACTTAGAAATCGACGGGCCACAAACGTCACTGCCACGAATGACACTCTTGCCTGCTAATAGGGTTCCATGCCTGCGGGTCATCCCACGCGTCATCGCCTCGACCAGCACTTCAGCATCCGTGTAATGATCAGGATGACAGTGAGACACGAGAACCGCATCAAGCCTCTGAGGATCCAAACGTTCAAAGATAGAATAAACCAACGCGCCAGGCCCAGGATCAACGTGCACGTTCACACCATCAATCAGAAGCCTCATCCCAGCCGTACGCCGCTTCTGAGTCATCGTAACAAAGCGTCCACCTCCAGTTCCAAGAAGAACTATCTCAACTTCGGACACCGAGAGCATCACCACCAAGCAGCCTGAACATCCACGGATCCCGCTCAAAAGAAACGAGGAAACACCCTTTTAACGTTGCCTCAAAAAACCAAGAACAAAAGACAATGAAGCACAACTCAGCGAAGCACAACTCAGCGAAGCACAACTCAAACAAACCAGTGCGAAGCAACCTATTTGGATCCAAATATCCATGATACATTGAAACCTAGGAGGGGGTACGGAATAGTCCTCATCGAAAAAAACACCAAAGAAACAGAGCCTGCGTGCCCTGATACTGAGATCGATCAAACGCACGCTGTCAAGCTTATTACTGATATAGCCCCCTTTCTTATCCTGCATGTCCACGGCTGATGTTGCGGTTCAGGTCTTTCGAACCCTCAAGAACGAAGACTTCAGGGTGCTTCAAGCCATAGAGACAGCCATGAGCCAGCACGAATTCGTTCCCAAAGAGCAAATCGCCAGATTCACACGATTTGACTTGGACAGGGACACAGATTTCATACTGGATCGCCTGAGCAAACAAAATCTGATCTACAGCACAAGAGAGACCTACACAGGGTTTACACTAAACTATGCTGGCTACGACTGTCTAGCAATAAACGCGCTCGTCAAAGCTAACGTCCTCGAAGCCTTTGGAAAACCTCTAGGAGTCGGGAAAGAAGCAGACGTGTACGATGCATTAACTCCTGAGAGAAAACAGGTTGCCGTCAAGTTCCATCGACTGGGCAGAATAAGTTTTCGCCAGACGCAGAGGAAAAGAGGCTACACCAAAGAGCATGCTGGATGGCTTTATCAGTCTAGAATAGCTGCAGAGAAGGAAATAAAGGCCCTTAGACTCCTGCATCCTTTTGGCATTGCCGTCCCAGAACCGATAAGCCAGAACCGCCACGTCATAGTCATGGGAATGATCAAAGGAGTGGAACTGGCTAAACTGAGAAAGATCCCAAGGCCTGAAAGAACTCTCAAAGAGATACTGAGAAACGTCAGAAAAACCTATTTGAAAGCTGAAGTAATACACGGGGATTTGAGCGAGTACAACATAATCCTAAAGCCGGACAGGCACATACTCATAATCGATTGGCCGCAATACGTCACTAGAGAACACCCGAATGCTGAACAGCTCCTCACGAGGGACATAAAGAATATACTCCGATACTTCAGTCGCAGACGGATGCTGAAAGTCAGACTTAAAGAAGCATTAGACTACGTAAATGGAAAAAGCAAGACTCTGCTTTCTCAAGCAGGCTCCAACGCTATGTAGAGTATGTTGTTTCCTCGTAGCAGAACATTGCCGTAGTTGGTCATCAATTGGTCTTCTTTGCATTCAGTTGCTCCTTCCAGAAGTATGTTCATGTGTCCATCGCATTTGATCATTTTGCCCTTGTATTCGCATCCGTTCTTCAGCATGACAGAAATATTGGCATTCAATTGCTTGATCAGCACGTTCAACGGTTTTTTACTAGGCTCCATGCAAGCACCTTAATTTCCTGTTATATCCTATCCACAACATCATTGACTATAAAAGTTTTATGAGTGCCACTTGAACATCGCATCGCCGCATCAGCCTAGCGATTTTGTGTGCACCTCGGACTTAACATGGTTTCAGAAGATCTTGTTTCAGAAGACTTTCGAGAAAAAGCGAAAATCTATCCGCACAAGACTTAAGTAACGACTTATACTCCAAAAAACGTGATGTGAAAAATGAGGATAGTTGTCCTGGATCATGTCTACCTAGAAAAGGAGCACCTAAGAAGATTACGCTCGTTTGGCGATCTCGAAGTCTTCGATGAGCCGCCGAAGACGCTTGACGAATTGAAGAAAAGAACAGAAGCAGCCGACATTATAATAGTTGGTTGGACGGCCCTTAGCAGAGAAGTCATCTCTTTTTCTAAGAAGCTCAGAATGATTTCAATATGGGCGACAACTTGTCACTATGTGGACCTCAACGTGGCCGCAGAAAAGGGAATAGTGGTCTCACATGTTCCAGGTTACGCGACAGAATCTGTGGCTGAACATACTTTCGCCTTGCTGTTAGCAGCAGTCAGAAGGTTGACGCAGGCTGACAAGCACGTCAGAAGAGGTGGCTTCGATTGGAGACCTTTCGGAGGAGTCGAATTACACGGAAAGACTCTGGGCATAATCGGAACGGGATCCATTGGGTATCGAGTGGCCAAGATTGCCAAGGCTTTTGACATGCAAATTCTCGGCTACGACAAATTTCCAAACTTGAAAAGAGCTGAGAAGATCGGATTGAAATATGTTAATCTCGAAACGCTCATGAAGGAAAGTGACTTCATAACTATCCACGTTACTCTAACATCAGAAACTGAGGGTCTAATAGGAAAAAAGGAGATGGATACTATGCTGAAAGGAGCCACAATAATCAACACGTCCCAAGGCAAGGTGATTGACCAAGTGGCGCTAGTTAATGCCCTGAAATCAGGTAGAATAGGTTTCGCAGGTTTAGACGTGTTCTCAGAGGAACCTCCAGCCAAAGACAACCCACTATTCGAACTTGACAACGTGATACTCTCTCCTCACATCGGATTCCACACCGTTGAGGCAGTGAGGAGATGCACAGACATCTGCATAGACAACGTTGCGAAGTTCACGGAAGGACAAGCTCAGAACACTTGCTGATAGAATGAAAGCTGAAAATGGACGGTAAAAAGGATTGTACCTAACCAGAGATGAGGAGCAAATACTGAAAGGCGAATTCGGAGAAGGAACACGGAAAGCGTTGGAACTACTCGTAGCGATTGGAGAGGCATACGACGCCGAAAGAATGATCCCTATAAGTCGCGCACATGCCGCATCAAGCGGCCAAGAAGGGGACCTGTATTTTGTCGAGCTCCTCGCAAAAGGAGGTGCACGCTGCAAAGTGCCCACGAGCACGAACCCAGTGTACGACATCGAGTATTTCGACAGATTGTTCACGGCCCCGAAAGACGAGGCGGAAGTAGCCCGGAGGGTAATGAAGGCCTACGAACAAGTGGGTGCAATACTGAGCTGGAGTTGTATACCATACTTGGCAGAGAACATTCCACTTTTTGGAGAAACAGTTGCCTTTTCAGAGTCAAGCGCAACGCCTTATGTGAATTCTGTCATCGGCGCTCGCACAAACCGTGAAGCTGCGCAGAGCGCGTTGGCCGCTGGAGTGATAGGTAAGACGCCCAAGTACGGCCTTCATGTACGAGAAAACAGGAAAGCCACTTATTTGGTTAAAGTTGAGACAAGCTTGGAAGACGAGTTTGATTACTCGCTTCTAGGATACTACGTCGGCAAGAAATTGGGGTACGGGATTCCTGCGGTCACGGGCATAACGAGACGCCCAACAACGGAGGAACTGATAAACTTTTGCGCGATGTCAAACACCTCAGGGGCAATACCGATGTTCTATATTCCAGGGTTCACGGTTGAGGCGATGACAATCGAAGAAGCGTTTCAGGGTGATGTCCCAGAGGACAAAATCACCGTGACAAAGCGTGAAATTGACCATGCCCATGAGGAACTTCAAACGACAAGCAGCAGGTCAGATTTCGTCATGCTCGGATGCCCACATTATACGCTTAAGCAGATAGAGCACGTGGCAAGACTTCTGAGCGGCAAAAACATACGCAAAGACGCGGCCTTCTGGGTTTGCACTTCAGCCACTACGAAGATGTTGGCTGAAAGAAGCGGCTATACCAAAACCATAGAAAAGGCAGGCGGGCACGTTGTAGTCGACACGTGCATCGACGAACCTTGCTGGATAAAATACAAGAACTTGGTGGGCATGACAGACTCACCCAAATGCGCTTACTACAGAAGATTCAAAGATGCCAAGGTGGCGACACTACAAGACTGCGTCAGAGAAGCCGTAGAGGGAAAGCATGAATGAAGAATCCTGAAATAGTTTTAAAGGGTCACAAAATCATAAGCGGCTACGGAGAGGGAGAAGCCCTAGTCTCCCATGATCCTATCTGTTTCTACCTTACAGATCCTCAGACAGGTGTGGTCAGAGAAAAAAATCATGAGCTAGCTGGAAAGAACGTTGCAGACAAGGTTTTGGTGTTTCCTTCAGGAAAGGCGAGCTCCGTCGTTCAGATAGACGGCCTTTTCAAGTTGGCAATGCATGATGTCGGTCCCAGAGCGATGATAGTGAAGGACGTAGAAACAGTGCTCATAGTCAGCGCATTCATCGCGAAAGTTCCGCTGATCGACAGGTTGGAGAAGGATCCTTTTGAAGTCATTCACGATGGTGACTTCGTTAAGGTAGATGCTGAAAAGGGCTTAGTCACGGTAACGAAAAAGCGAGAGTAGCCGAATCAAACGTTGTCTTCTTTGGGATCATTTTCTTCAGTCGGTTCTTGCCACATTTGATGTGGCTGCTCGTATGAACATTTGACGCTGCAGCACACGTGTTGTGCCTTGAATGTGATATCTATGTTCTTTTTTCCAGAAAACTTTGGATTCGGTTCATTGCCTCTTCGAGCTGGTCGTGCGAGACCGAATAGGACATTCTTAGATGTCCTTCTCCTGATTTCCCGAAGCCTGATCCAGGCGCGGTCGCAATCCCAGCCTCTTTCAGTAGGTTCGACGCGAAAACCTCATCTGATTTCTCGAAAGTGGAAAAATTTGGAAAAACGTAGAACGCCCCTTTTGGCCTCACGTTGATGACTGATCCGATCTTCTGCAATTTGTGAAGCATGAATTTCCTTCTTCTGTCATACTCCTCTATCATCCGTTGAACGCAATCTTGTGTCCCTGTTAGAGCGGCGAGTGCGGCTTTCTGTGAGATCGCGTTTGGACAAAGAACAGCGTAATAATGCAGCTTGCTCAAGATTGCTGAGAGTTTCTTTTCTGCCACTGCATATCCAATTCTCCATCCAGTCATGGCATATGCTTTTGAGAAGCCATTCACTGTTATCGTTCGGTCTTCCATTCCAGGCAGGGAAGCCATGCTTACGTGTTTTACATCATCGTAGATTATTTTTTCGTAGATTTCGTCAGCGAAGACTATTAAATCGTGTTTTTGGGTCGTTTCAGCTATGATTTCGAGATCTTGTTTCGTGAATACGTGTCCCGTTGGGTTGGAGGGATTGCACATCCAAATCATCTTGGTTCTGCGGTTTATTTTTTCTTCCAGAACTTCTGCCTTTATTCTGTATCCTTCTTTTTCGTCGAGCTGGACGGGAACTGGTTTTGCTTCAGCGAGTAGAATGTCTTCGTTGTATGCGGGGTAGTATGGGTCAAGGATGAGGGCTTCGTCGCCCTTGTTCAGGAAGCCGAGCGCGGCGATTAGCATGGCTTCTTGGGATCCGCTTGTCACGGTTATCTCTGTTTCGGGATCGGCTTCGATTCTGTTGTCTGTCTTGAGTTTTTCCGCGATTGCCTGACGCAGTTCTGACGTTCCGTCGACTTCTGTGTAATGTGTGAAACCCTTTTCAGCAGCGTTCGTGGCTGCTTCTATGATGTGCTCAGGCGTTGTGAAGTCTGGATCACCCTGTTCCAGATGGATAACGTCTTTCATTCCTGCTGAGAGTTCGAGCATTCTCCGGATTGCTGAAGGTTTTGTCGCTTTTGCCCTGTCTGAGCCTTCAAACAATATTTTCGGCCGCCTTTTTGTTATGTTTCAGTTATGCTCCGCTAATGATCATCAAAGTCATATAAGATTTGACGTGCGACAGGTGTCTTTCGTGCCACATCAGAAGACACATGGCCCATGGGAAATGACCTATCAAATCTTTAGTCAGAACATTCCAGGATCAATCCTTCAGGTCTCTTGGACTGAGCCCGAATCCTGGGTGTTTCTTGCCGAACATCCGATTCACACGGTTGATGAATGACTCTTGGGCCTTGATCCAAAGAATCCGCTCGCGGTCTTGGAATGTTGTGCAACCGAACATGCGCTTACCTTATCATCGGTCGGTTTTCTTGGCAGAGACTATCTGTATTTTCGGATGTCGTGCAACCGAAGATACCGGAGTCTATCTGTATTTTGGGATGTTTGTACATACGAAGATACACCTACCCCCCTCCTAGGTCGGTTTTTTG
>DASPTR010000092.1:0-2651 GCA_035623315.1 Candidatus Acidiferrum sp.
ACCAGATTCCCCGTCTGAAGGAGGTGGAAACCTGGAGAAAACTCGTTCCATCAGATTTCCGATTCGCCGTAAGGGCTCACCAAACTATGCTGCAAATGGGAAAACCAAAGTGGATACAAAAGGCTACAGTGGCCTTCGACAGAATTAAGCAAACCTGCGAAGCGTTAAGGTCTGACCTGCTGCACGTGCAGGTTCCAAATTCATTTGGGTTTTCTCAGAAAGGAATCGATGAATTTCGAAGTTTCGTCTCTTCAATAGACATAGGAAAACTGAGGTTGGCGCTAGAATACAGAGGAGTTCGACCCTCGAAGCTGCCTCCTGAGTTCGTGAGGCTCATGCAAGATCATGATTTTGTACACTGTATAGACGTTTCGAAGGGTGAAATGCCAGCTTATGATTCTGACATCCTTTATACGCGGCTGTTCGGAAAGGGAGAACATAACATTTACCAGCCGACCGACGAAGAATTGACCGAAATAGACAATAAAGTCTCGAATTCAAATTCAAAGAAGATAGTCATGAGTTTTCACTTTGTTCGAATGTACAAAGATGCCGCAAGATTGAAAATTTACAAGGAATCTGGCAAGTTCCCTAAAGTGACACGTTTAACAGGTCTCGCATCACTTGAGGAAGTGCTAAGCGAAGATGCAACGTTCCCAGCATCGAAACAGGAACTCATGCGCAGCCAAGGATGGAAGCTCTTTGATCTAACTGAAGACAAGAGAGTACACGCACGAGATCTTCTGCAAAATCTTGCAGAAAGGACATATCAAAACCTAGACCGCGTAATTCAAGGCCTCAAATCAGGAGTCAGGTGACCGAGATGGGTGAGAATAAAATTCTACTGGGCACGTCCGGCTGGAGCTACAAAGAATGGATAGGTCCGTTATATTCAAAAGAAGACAAAAGCATGCTCAAAGCCTACACGAAGGTCTTCAAGACTGTTGAAATTGACTCGACATTCTATCGGTACCCGTCGAAGGGAATGGTTATGGGGTGGACAAAATACTCGCCTGAAGGCTTCGTGTTCACAGCCAAGTTGCCTCAGCAGATCACGCATGAAAAGAAACTGGATGTGAATCAGGGTGTCAAAGAAGATATAGATAAGTTCATCGAGATCATGGAGCCTCTTTGGCTCGGCGGAAAACTCGGATGTGTATTGATCCAACTTCCACCAAAGTTCACATTTCAACCAGAGAAACTTGATTCTTTCTTCAAGATACTTCCGACGCAAGTCAAGTTCGCGGTTGAATTCAGAGATCATTCATGGATGAGAGAGGAAACATGGTCGCTTCTGAAAAGAAACAAGGTTGCTTATACGGTCGTTGATGAACCGCTCCTTCCCCCCGAAATTCACGTAACCTCAGAGATCGCCTATTTCCGTTGGCATGGCCGCGGCGACAGACCATGGTATGATTATCGATATAAGCCTGATGAACTCAAACCTTGGGTTCCGAAACTGAAGGAGACCAATTTCGGGGTCAAGAAAGTGTTTGGTTATTTCAACAACCATTATCACGGATACGCAGTCGAAAACTGCCTTCAAGTTCTTGACATGCTTGGCGTTCAAACACCACAACAAGAAGTCGCCAAGAACAAGGTGCAGCGTTACCTCAATGATCGGGAGAGGACAAAGGAGGTTAAACTTGAAACTTTTGCTGAACCTGCCAAGATGAGCTTCGAAGAGCTATTGAGATTCCTAACAGCACCTGGAAGACTTGAAAGGGCAAGAGACATAGGAGATAGCGAAGTCAAGATCAATTTGGAAACGACAGACCGAGTTGAAGCTGAGATCAAAGACTATCACATAGTGATCGATCTCAAAGAGAACGTTATGTTTCACGATTGCGCAGACTGGGGAAAAATGTTGCAGTCCAAGAAGCTCTGCAAACACGTTGCAAGACTGTTTCTATCAATGAACGGAGAAGAAGCTACAAACGTTCTGAGAAGACTCTATATGCAAAGGGAGACTTGGCAGTTCAGACTTTATGTGACCAAATAAATGTATGGGGCCTCGCTCTTACTTCGTTGGCAAACTCACTTTCTTACAGACATTTGAAATAGTTAGAACAACATGTGGAAAAGTGAAAACGCTGAAAACTTTAGTGTATTTCGGCTTTCCAACCTTCCTCACGGTTTCAACTTGTCCGCCACCCTTGAGGTAGCCTGTTATGAAAGCATATGCAATGGCTTCAACCCTTTCTGTTGGAGCGAGCGCAGGAATTTCGTGGCCTGCATAGTACAAGAATTCAGCCACATCCCAAACCTTGTCTCCTCCTTTTGATGACTGCTCAAAATCCATCAGCCAGATCTCGCCATGATCGTCAATCATAATGTTCTCTGGCTTCGTGTCTCCCAAGGCCATTCCAAGAGCATGCACCTTTGCAAGTTTCCTACCCACTCTCTCTATGGTCTTGAGATCTTTCGACTGTTTTGTGCCCTGCTTCGAACTCGCTAGTCTCTTCATTATAGTATTAACGGTTTCTCCAGATACGTATTCCATGAAGACCGAACGCTCATCAGAGTTCACGTACAATAACCTTGGAACCTTGAAACCATTAGAATGCAGAAGTTGATTCATTGAGCATTCCCTCTCAAGCCTCGAACGACCCAAGATTGAGAAAGTTCTGGTCCCGACGCTCCACAAGGCG
>DASPTR010000093.1:0-3056 GCA_035623315.1 Candidatus Acidiferrum sp.
AGACTATGGATGACATTCGGGTTCTTTTTCGGTATCGTGACTTTCCACACTTCATCTCTGTCTACAGTACTGTCGTTGACTGCATCAGCCAAGAAAGTCAGTTCGAACGCTTAACTTACGAGATGCTTGAATCTGACGCTCGCTGCAACGTTCGTTACGTCGAAGCAAGCTTTTCGCCTGCTGATCACGTCTTGAGGGGGCTCGACTACGGCCAGATGATCGATGCAATTAACAGGGGCATAAACCGTGCACGAACTGATTTTAATATTGAATGCAACATTCGAGTCGATCTTGTGCGGAATTATGGACCGGAAAATGGATTGGATGTCCTCGATTTGATCGAGGATAAGAATGATAACGTTATTTCGGTCGACTTGGGAGGCAGCGAGGAGAGGTTTTCTTCGGAACCCTTCGTGCCCGTGTATCGAAGGGCTCGAGAAATGGGGTTGCATTTGGTTGCGCACGCTGGAGAAGCGGCTGGGCCCCAGAGTGTTTGGACTGCCGTGAGAGAACTCGGTGTTGAACATGTCGGGCACGGGCTTGCTGCAAGTAGAGACCCTGAGCTGACGGATTATCTTCGCAGGCAGGGAATTACGGTCGAGGTGTGTCCTGTGAGCAACGTGAAAACGGGTGTGGTCTCTTCTCTGGCGAGGCATCCGATAAGAGCTTTTGTTGAGAAAGGCTTGAGTGTGACTGTTAACACAGATGATCCTTCCATGTTCGAAACTGATATGAATAATGAGTACTTGCAGCTTCAAGATGTGCTCGGTTTCTGCGTGCCCGAGCTGTTCAAGTTGAGCCTAAATGGTGTTGACTCCTCCTTCCTTCCTGAAGAGCGTAAGATCAAGATGCACGAATCCTTCACGAAGGAGTATGATCGGCTAGTAGACAGAGGGTTCTAGTGATTGAAATCTGCTGCTTAAAATCCGAAGTTTATTCATATTTGCGGATTTAATTGAGAGAGTAGTCTCGAATATGACCTGTATGTTTAGGAAAGAGTTAGGCGCGTTGATGCGCCTTCCTTGAAGATTCACGTAAAAAGAGGGTTGGTTTGATCGCGGGGACTTTAGGTTCTTAGGGCTTTGCCGCCTCCAGTGGGGGTATTTTGTGACTGCGCTGCCTGCATTCTTGCTATTAGACTCGATAGTGAGGTTATCTGTGCAGAAAGTTGGTCTAACTGTGTTTGCAGGGATTGCCTATCTGCTGTGAGACTGTTCACCTGTGAGGTTAGCGATGATATCTGAGAGTTACTTGATGCTAGCTGGTTTTGTAGGTTAGTATTTTGTGTTTGGAGATTCGTTATTTGGGTGTGGGATTGGTTCTGATTGTTGATTGCGTTGGCGTAGTAAAAGACGAATAGGATGGTCATCATGCCTATTATGACGCACAGTGTTACCATGGCGAGAGGAATTATTTTCTGTTTTTGAGTTAGTGTCATTTGTTCACCTCCGTGTGCACGATTTCTGGATTTTTTATGGCACGGTGGGTCTTAAGCGTTATTAAACACAAATTGCTATCAGTGATAGTGTTTAGAAAGCAACATTTGAAACGTTGATTCCGTTACTATTATTCAGTTTACTAATATGGTTTGTTAGTCAAAGTCCAATATCTTGGCGCGTGCTGTTGCCAAGACAAGTCTTCGTTCACTGTAACGTCTTTATCCTGATCATTTATCCGCAACAATTTAGCATGATCAAGGAGCCACGGCCGAAATTTGAACATTCCCTGTTTTCTTGTCGGTCACTTTTCTTTGCTGCTATCGTATCGTTCTTGTAGTTTTTCTGCAAGCTTTCCGTCTTCCACTATGAAGGCGCCTTCATAGCCACAGTCGAGGCATCTCCAGATGGAAGGGCGGTAGAAGACGAGGAAATTGATGTTTGTTGATCCGCATCTTGGACAGAACTTTTTTCTTTTTAGGGCTTCTTCTTGTTTCTTTTGTCTCATTATTGATTTTTCGAGTTCCCATTTCTCTTTCAGTATTTTTCCAAACTCGCTTAAGCTGAACTCTTGGGCTTCTGTCCCGCATAATGGGCAATGCTGTCCTGGCTCAAGCCGCTTGTCGTACGCGCATTCTCTGTTCGGGCAGGTCCATGAGGTCATATCAAAGACACAGTCTGAGTATGCTCATCACGGGTCTTTCTTCATTTCGGTTTTCAAGGTTGGAAACAGATCATGTCAGGCGTGTTTATTCGAGTTCGGTGATTGCTGAAACGAATTTGAGGGTTCTGTCCTAATTGTGCGTCTTAGTTTGTGAACTAGTTTAATCTGATTATTCTATCCGCTGCAGATTGGGTCTGAAACTTGGTTTGTGGGAATTTGAGGAGCGAGTCTTCTTGTTTCGTCACGTTTTCAGGTATTTGCTGTAGAATTTGAGGGTTCTGGTCCATGCGTCTTTTGCTGCTTCGGGTCTGTAGTTTTCTCTTGTATCGTTGAAGAATCCGTGTGGGGCGCCGGGGTACGTTTTGATGTCGAATGTTTTTCCATATTTCGTCAGGGCTTCTTTTAGCAGGTTTGTGTCTGCTTCTTTTATGGCCATGTCTGCTCCTGCGTAGTTGCCGAGTACTGGGCCTTGCAGGTTTTTGACTAGGTCTAGTGGTGTCGGGTTTCTGCCGTAGAACACTACTGCGGCCGTGATTTCGGGGTTCTTGCATGCGAGCAGTAGAGCTAGTCCGCCTCCCATGCAGAAGCCTATGCTGCCTATGTGTTTTGGGTCGACGTTTTTCAGCGTTTTCAGATAGGTGTGGGCGCTGTTCAGGTCTGCTAGGATCTTTTCTTCCGTGAGCTGTTGTCGTATCTTGTGGCCGTCTTCTATGCTTGTGATAGTTTTTCCGTTGAAGAGGTCAACGCCGAGAGCTACGTATCCCTCTCGTGAGAGTCTCATGCACACATCTTTAATTTGGTCAACCAAACCCCATATTTCGTGGATCATGATAATGCCTGGGTATTTTCCCTGTGCTTTCGGTGCCGTTAGGAAACCTGAAGTATTGCCTTGCGGTATGCTGCTTGGAAACTGAACCATCGAAGATGAGATGTCCAAACCTGATACTCCTCTATAG
>DASPTR010000094.1:0-7285 GCA_035623315.1 Candidatus Acidiferrum sp.
TTAGGATAGTATCCGTATTTATGAACAGTCAGGGACGCGTTCAAGCCCATGCGTCGGAGAATAGGTAAGAAGACAAAAGATATGTAATTGATTGTGGGCGAATGCGAAACGTCCGTGCCGCCATTGGACACGTGCAACTGCACCGCATGCTCAGCGCGGATGCAAATGGGGAGCACCGTCATGAGCAGCATGGGAATACTTCCTGCTGTGCCGATCTCAGCGTCGATGTTGCCTCCCTTCACCTTGTTAGGTTTGAACCAGAGCTCGCGTGATTTGAGTTTGGCTCCTTCCACTTCTGCTTGACAGAGCTTTGCAGCTGCCAAAACAGCTTTTAGATGTTGAGGTTTGAGTCCCTGCTCTGGACGGTTCTGTCTGATGTTGATGATGTGTAGTGGCTGGCCGATGATGGCTGACAAGGCCACGGACATTCTGAGGATGGTGCCGCTTCCGCTTTTCTCGCTTCCGTCAACTTCAATCATATGTGCAAAGAACCCTTCTTATGCATGGTTTAAAAGAGTCAAAAACAATTAATAAATGCAGGACGTATTTAGGGTTTGAAAGGAGAATTGCTATGAGTCTGGATAAGGAGAAAGTTGAGAATCTTACGAGGCGTGTTGACGAGCTGGTTGTGATCCTGAACGGAATCATGGAGGATTTGCGGCAGGTCTCAGCGTCGCTTAAGTCGATCGCCGTCTCGCAGATCACGAAGCCGATTACTGCGCCGCCAATCTCTTACGCTCTGCCTCAGGCTTCTGAGAAGTCGAAGGCGTTGGAAGACGTTAAGATGGCGTTTCCAGATGATCTTGAGGATCTGTTGAGCTTCGAAGAAAAAGAGGAGTACATCATCATTAAGCCGAGGCAGTTTCTAGGTTCGGAGAATTTTTCTAAGATTGCCTCAGCCGTACGTGGAATGGGCGGAGAATATGTGAGTGCCGGAAAGGCATCACATTTTAGGGTTCCTAAGAAGTCGCCTGGCAGTGTTTAGAATTCTAGTCAGCCTCTTGCGGTGAAGCTTTGGTACTCGCCTGTGAAGGCTTCTTGGAGCACGTTTACGTTTGTAACCTTGGCTCCTGGTGGCCCTTTTCTGCAGAAGTCTATGAGCTTATTCACTGCTGCTTCTTCTCCCTCGAAAACTGCTTCGACTCGGCCGTCGGGTAGGTTGCGAATCCAACCCTTGACGCCGTGGATCTTTGCTTGAATGTTGGTTTCGGATCTGAAGAAGACTCCTTGTACTCTGCCATTCACTAGCACATGGGCTCTAACGTTCATGTGAAACCACCGTTTTCAGGGGGCGCTTTCAGGAGTTTGTGTCTTGGGGATCACTTTAACCTGTCTCTCTCTACGTTGCGGGTGTGTTGGATCGGCGGTGTTGTTAAATGCGTTTTCGGCAGTGCGGGTTTTGAGGAGTAGAAGTGTCTGGTCTTTCGAGTGGAAAGTTGCTGGTTTATGCTTCTAGCTTTAGTTCATGTGGGAATCGGTTGAGGCCTGTTAGTGAGGCGGCTGAGAAGGTGGCTGGTCTGCTTAAGTTGGGTGTTGAGGTTAGGAGGTTCAGGAAGGAGTTTAAGCCTATTTTTGTTTATTATAAGCAGGGTGATGAGGAGCCTGTTCCGCTTTATTGCAATAATGGTGAAGAGTCGAACGTTGAGGATGTGTATATGGTTTTGAGGAACATGATGTTTGTGTTGTCTTTTCACCCTAAGAATTTGGTGTTGAGGCACGCGCGTGAGGAGATTATGCGGTTTTCGTGAAGCGTATTCCCTGGTTTTCGAGGGTTATGTCGTAGATTTGGTTAACGTCAAATTCTATGCCTAGGCTCTCATACTCCTGCTCTGTCAGGAACAGGATGATTTTCGGAATTGCGAGTTGCGCCCTCGGCGAAAACATGGGCATCTGCTGCTGCAGCGCTTGAAGAACGTCCTGTACAACTTGGCCCTCCTCCGATGATGGCCTGACAGCGAAGCGTGGGATTTGCCTGTCCTCGAGCAGTTCTATGCGTTTTCCAAGGTTGCCGTCTGGGTCTTGGATTGATTCGATTTTGTTCACTCTGACTCGAAACATAACGTTTCACGATTGAAGAATTTGGTAACGTTTACAACGCGTTGAACCTATTAGTACTTTATGCCATTCTACACGACAAACAATATGTAACCTGCGGTTTTGGGATGTTGTGTATCCGAACATGCGCCTACCCCCTATCACGGGTCGGTTTTCTGCTATGGAAAAGTATCTGTATTTTGGGATGTTGTACATCCGAACATACACCTACCCAATCATCGGTCGGTTTTTCCGGGGCAGAAACCATCTGTATCTTGGGATGTTGCAGCATCCGAAGATACACCTACCCCCCTCCTAGGTCGGTTTTCTGGCATTGGTTTGGTTCTTAGGTTGAAGTTACAGTCCTTCCTTGACTTCGTTTCCGAGGGCTTTCATGAGGAATTTGAATACGCTGAAGCCGGCTCCACGGTCTGTTCTGAACCCGCTTGTTGCGCCCAGTAGGCATATGCCCTCTAGGCCGCGGTCTTTTGCGAGGCCAAGCATTAGGCCAGTTGCGCCTACGATTCTTCCCTTGCTGTATATCACGGCGCCTTTGTCCATGAATTCTTGGGCTAGTCTCGGCGAAGTGGCGGCCACGTAGACTTGGGCTTTTTCTTCGGTCATGGGCATGCCGCCGATTGTTACGATCATGCTGCACCCGTATTTTTGGACTGTGTCGAGGATTTCGCCGCAGATTGCGTAGTGTCCCTGCACGTCGTCGAATGAGGGTTGGGTGTCTCCTGTCATGATTATGAAGTCGTTTTTGTCCATGGGGGCAGAGTAGAACTCGTACTTCGGCAGGTTGCAGATGCCCTTGGAGCTTACTGAAACGTAGTCTGGGAAAGAGGGTGAGTAGAGTTCCATGAAGGGTTTTGCGCTGCAGAACTTTATTAAAAGATGAGCTGCCATTTTGCCGACGTTTCCGAAGCCTGGAAGCCCTTGAACGAAGATCGGGGTCTCGAGTTCAGGCTTTGAAATTTCTCGGAAATAGGCTTGGTCCACTCTGCTTGCACCTAGCCTCGAAATAGCTTATGGAATACTAAAATGTTTTCACGAAGACTACAGTAAACTTGCACTGAGGCATCGGCGGAAAAGCAAGGTTGAAACGAATGACAAGTGATTTAAGCCAAGAGCTAGATGAATAGCATTTTTGTATCTTGATTTGAAAGGGGGTGACTATGTGACAAAGATGACGAAGAGCATCGAGGTTGCAGCGTCTCCTGAAAAAGTCTTCGCCTTCTTGACCGACATAGAAAAGCTGAATGAGATAGCTAAGGGAGACGTAGAATTCAAACAAACTTCTAAAGGACCTTGGAAAGTCGGTACAACAATCCATTGGATTTCGAAGCAAAGCGGTTCCCACATGGAAGCGGATATGGAAGTAACCGAATTTGAGAAAAACAAGAAGGCGACAATTAGTACCGTAAAAACAAGCAAATTGAAGTTGAAGCAGACGTGCACAGTTGAACCCACAGAAAAGGGAACCAAACTGACGTATATCGCAGACTACACTATGCCATACTCTATCCTAGGCAAAATCATCGACAAACTAAAGGTTCAAAAAGACACAGAGAAATCAATTGACCGACAATTAATGGACGCGAAGAAGGCTCTTGAGGCATAGTGAAAAGTCAAAGTGATAGGAAAGGATGAGAACACTCTTCCTTTACTCTTTGTCTTGACAACTGCATTTTGTTTTCCTGTTCAAACTCTTTCGGCACATTCCTTTTATGCCGATTTGACTTTCTCCGCAAAACCGGAAACTGCGTTACTTTCTAGCTTTGATGAGAAATCTTGCCTCTTCAAAAATTAGTTTCTCGCCTGAATCAACTCTTTTTTGCAGTTTTTTGAGGGTCGGCAGATATGCATCAACGCTAAAATCCTTTACGGTCCAGGGTATTGCTTTCAAAAAATAAACAATTGCTCCTACGTCTTTGAACTCCTCTTTTCCCTTCCAATCCTCGGCTATTTCTACCCTGAATCCAATTTTTTCAAGTCGTCCCCTCTCTTTCTCCGCGTTCCATTCTTTGAACTGCGTATCCCTCCTAAATTCTTCAATCAAATCCTGAAGGTTGTTGCCCGACACTTGTTGAGTAAAGAAAATCCCGTCTTTTTGAAGTATCCTGAAAATCTCTTTTCTGTCAAAACCGCTGTGGCGATTTAGTACAAGGTCGAATTCTTCATTTTTGAACGGCAATTTTTCAGATTCATCTACGGCAACTATCTTGACGCCTAATGGTTCTAATTTCTTTCTAGCTAATGGGACATTCGGTGGCCAGCCTTCCGTGGCGATGGCATGCTTTGGAAACGGTCCAAATTTTGAAAAATTTTCTCCTCCTCCAGTTCCCATGTCAAGAACTGCGGTAGCACTCTTTACTAGCTTCTTCGCTTCTTCAATATAATCCCATGAGGGCTTTTCTTCTTTAAACCTACTACGAATGTAAGAGAAATCCCATCCGGAAAAAGACGCTTGCTCTTCTTTTTTCCAGAGAGCGTAAGAATCGTTGGCATTGTTCATAGTTTCTCTTTAGCTACAATAGTTGTATTTCATGTTTGTTGAAGAATCTTTCAAGTTTGGCAACGTGCGTTGTTTTGCTTTTTGTTTTTTCTGCAAATAGATTACTTACTGTGCCAGTGTTTGTAAGATGGCTGGTTCAAGCGCTCGAATGTTCCATTCTCCTGGTGGTTAGCTTGTTCTATAACATTCTTTTCCAATTGGATTTGTCTTAGGTATCGTTATGACAAATCGTACGCCCTTGCCGGGTTCACCTGTCTCTTGTATCGTCCAGCCGTAGACTTCCATCATCTTCTTTACCAAGTATAGGCCATAACCTGTGCCCTTGCCAGTTGTGAAACCTTCTGTGAAGAGTCTCTGCTTGACTTGCTCGGATATTCCCGTGCCGTCATCTTCGTAGACGAGTTCAAGTTGTTTGTCTGTTTTCTTTTCGCAGTGGACTTTGATTTCTGTAAGCTTTTGTCCGTACTTGAGCGAATTGTCCACCAAGTTGTAGAAAAGCTGCCTTAATAACGAGTCGGCCAAGACACAAAATCCATGGCATTCACTTGTAACTTTAATATCCTTTAAGCTTGGGAAGAATGAGAACGCTTCATTGATTGTTTTCTCAATATCAACGTATACTAGCTCTTCGGCACCTAGCATCTCGTACGTCTTAGCAAATTCCAATATCCTTACAGTCTGTTGAACTGCCGACTGCATGTCTTTCAGTTTGTCAACTGCGTTAATGTCACCTGCCAGTTGTTTCCCTAGCAAGTAAAGGTTACCTGTAATCGTGGAAAGCTTGTTACGAACATCATGCCTAGTCAGGCCACCCACAACGCGTAGCTTCTCATTCATGATTGCCATTTCATGTTCAGTCTTCTTTAACTCGGAGATGTCCTTGTACACGGCCACATAGCCCAAGAATCGACCCTCAACACTAATTGGGGCAGCAGATACGAAAACGGGAACTAACGATCCATCTTTTCTTTGTCTAATAGTGTCTTTACTAACGTGCTTGTCTCGTTCGGCTGTACAATCGAGCGCGTTTGCCTCATCAGCCTTGTCCTTCGGCACCACGACATCATTTATGTTTCTGCCCTTGATCTCATCGAGTTTGTATCCGAAAAGCATCTCAAACCTGGAATTGGCATCTAGAATGCAGAAGTCGGGTCCCACACGTACTGCTGCTTCTGGATTGTCCGCGAAAAGCCTTTCAAACATCTGTTGGCTCTCTCGAAGTTGTCGCGCGGACGCCTCCAACGCCATAGCCCGATCCACGTTTATTATCGCGGTGACAGCATGTGATGCCAGAATTTCTAGAAGTTCCTGATCTTTCTTGTCAAAAGCGTTCAATTCCTTGCTTTCTACATTCAGTGCTCCAAAGATTTTCCCGCCTGCCTTGATAGGCACGATAAGTTCAGAAAGTGTGTCTGGAAGCCCTTGGACGAATTCCGTATCATTTCTCACATCTTTAGCGATAACTGAATTGCCAGTTCTCACTGCTCTAATGCTCAGACCTTTCTTGCTACCGTCCAGCGGCAACTCCAGAGGAAAAGGTTCCGGATATCCGCGTTGGTCTACTATGCGCAGTATGTCTTTGTCAATCATGAAAAAGTCTGCATACTTGAATCCGAGCACTTTTTGCATTGCGTCCAAGGCGAGACGGTAGATTTCTTCTTTGCTCTCCGCCATGTTCAACTTCTGACCATAAGTGTCCAATGCAGAAAGCCTTTCCTCAAAGCGTTTCTTTTCGGTGATGTCCTTGTACAACCCCATATAACCGATAAGTCGATTTTCATCGAATATCGGCGATACAGAAATGGACACCGGGATCAGGGATCCGTCTTTCCGCATCCTAACCGTTTCGAAATTAATGTATCCCTCACTGGACTTCTTGGCCAAGACATTTGATTCTTCGGTCTTATCCTTGGGCACTATGATACCAAAGGTTTCCTTGCCTTTTATTTCCTCAAGAGAGTAGCCAAAAAGTTCACTGAAGCGCGGATTGATATCCAAAAAGCGGTAATCTGCGTCCCAATAAACCGCTGCCTCAGGATTGCCCGTGAATAATGCCTTAAATTTGTCCTTGCTCTCAACCGCTTCCTTTCTCTCAAGCATGCGCTCTCTGAGATCCCGAATGATATCAACAAATCCTATCGGTTTTCCCTTTTCGTTCTCAATCAGCTGTGTCGTCACTTCTATCGGAATTTCACTTCCATCTTTTGATAGCGCAGTATAATCTACTGTTTTGCCCCTTTTCGTCTGGAGGATTTCCATTGCATTCTGCAGTGCCCTTCCGCGATCTCTCTCAACTAAGAGCTCTTGAACGGTCCTTCCTACCAAATCACTTACATCGCAACTTCCAAACATGCTGAGAGCGGCCCCATTAACATAAGTAATCTTGCCATCCAAATCGCCTGATATCACACCGTCAAGGGAAGCTTTGACAGCACTTGAAAAACGTCTTAACTCTTGTTCAGTCTTTGTCTGTTCTGTAATATCAGCGGAAATAATCATCACCCGATCAACTGTGGTTTCAGATTTCAGAGGGACCACGCGTGCTCGAATTCTTTCTCCGTTGGACAGATAATGCTCAAACTCTTGGATTTCACCTGTCGCAAAACACTTCTCAACGTTGCTTCTTGCCAGTTCGCGTTGATCTGAGGGCAGTGGTTCTATAGCATCTTTGCCGATTAAATTCTCAACATCATAAGACAAGAAATGAGTGCGATTTATTCGCACGTACCTGTG
>DASPTR010000095.1:0-24058 GCA_035623315.1 Candidatus Acidiferrum sp.
TAAACCTTAAGTCTGCCAAATAGTACGACATAAGATACAGACAAGCATGAGATGTCTGGAATGAAAAAGAAACTTTCAAATAACGAGTTCCTGAAACGGTTCGATCTCCTATGGCAGAGCGGTCCTAAGGTCACGTTTAGAAATCCTGACGACTGGGACTCTTATTAGAGCGCTCACTATCCGGAGTGCAAATCTTTATTCTGCATAAAAATCTAGAATCGAATAATTTTAAAAGTGTTTGAGTCGAGGGATAAAAGGAAGTTTGGTCGACTATCATGAAGACTAGAGAACAGTTTGCCCAGCGAGAATTGAGCAATGACGGAGAACCATCGTTGGAAATCGACGATGAAGCTGAGCAGACGACAGCTGGCAAACTGACAACGACAAAAAAAGAAAGGCGAAAACCAAAAAACGAAAGTAACAAACCAAAATGCGAAAAGGGTGACGAAGAGAAAAAAAGCGCTTACGTCAACGGTCTTGCTGTTGGTGTAGGAATAGGACTCATCGCAACCTTCGTCACGATGTGGATCGCGGTTTTCTTTTCTCCACAACTGCCAGTAGGAACAACGTATCAAACCATGCTTTCAATGTTCATCTATCCACTGGTCTACTTGCTGGCTGCAGGATCAATCATGCTGACTGCCGGCGTGGTGAGACAATACTACAGCCAAAGGAACGGCATGCGGAGAATACTCTCTGAAACCTAAATTCACGCTGCCGATCGTGCGGTGGCTGCTAAGACTTAGAAGCACTTTTTAGCCTAATCAGCAAAGTCAGTTATGAGGATGACCATATGGTTTCTAAGAAAGCGGAAACTCCTTCAAGAGTCCAAGTTGACATGGAAAAGTGCCTGAGGGTTTCCAAGAAGGTTATGGACCTATTAAGACGGAGAACCAAGAACGCGGCAGAAGCTTATTTCTCAGTTCGTTTAGTCGGCATCTTTCTGGAGGAAAAGCTTGGGTACAGCATGACGAATGAACAAGAAGCGGAACTTCGGAAACTCTGGCACAAAGACCAGAAACCCTAGAGAAGAATCCGTAGTTTCGTAGCATCGGGAAAATCGAAAATGCTTTTCCGCGTGAAAACTCGGTTATCTTCCGTGGCTAAACTTTCGATTTGTGAATGAAATCAAAAAGGAATGGACGCTGGCGTGCCGTTTCTCGCTTCTTCAACGATCGGCAGCACTTCTTTCAGTTCCCTGAAGTACTTGAGGACAGTTATGCCCCTTTGGGTTATGCAGAAAACGGTTCTGCTTTTTCCGACCACTCTTTCTTCAATGAGGTTCTGTTTCATAAGGAAGTCTAAGTACTCTTTAAGGACTTTACAGTTAACATTCGCCTTATACATTACATGCGTCAGTTTTAATGGTCCGCGATGGGCCAGCACTTTCAGGATGTCAACATACATTTCGAGTTTGGAGCGTCTCATTATTGCTACCCTTCACGTATGTTCCTTCCTCTAGTTGGAACAGAGAGTATAAACCGTTTATGAATTAGAAACGATGGTGTAAGTCCCCACCGCTGCCATGCTCATAGAAGTTTCCGTCGAATCCTTGCAACATATTTCTGTTTATCCTGAACGCGTCGACAACTTGAACTTGGAATAATTATTGCAAATATGTATTCTAAAACCGTATCCTGACAGCATAGCAACCAGCCTATGACTAAGCGTACACCGATCAATATCTCTGGCCAGTCTCACAGCATAAGGACGGGAACCATTATCATTGTTCTCCACCACCTTTCGTTCATAAATGGAAACTGCCTGGTACAGAGAAGTGATGAACAAAATGTCGAACTCATAAATAGAACACTTATCTAGTGGGGTCATATCAGCTTCTAAAGTGTTTAGCATGACAGAAAGAAAATTGGCTACATCGAGCTTTGTTTTGTTATATTGTGGTTTGATGATTATTGTATTCGGAATCTGGTTATTGATTTTTCAAAACGGTGTGGATCTGGAACAATTTGGGGAGGCAGGACTTCTTGGAGATGTGCTGCTTATAGTGGGAATATTAACTTGTATTGTTTCAGGAATTTTAATTCAGAGAGAATTGGAATAGGCAGAATAATAGGCGTCGAAATGGCTGAGAGAATCAAAGTGAATTGATGGAATAGGTTCATTCTGCTCCTGTTTTTTGAAACTGATAGTATTTAACAATAGGAAAAGGTTATATGGGTGGATGATCCAACCATGTACTGAACTGAAGTGAGCACCCGAAAACTTGCCCTCCTCATAATTCTGACGGCCTTATGCTTAGCCCTCCAGATTACTCCCAGGCCGCCAAACGTCGAGTTCACTTCTTTCTTGTCTTTTGTTATGGGACTAACTGGAGGAGTAGCGGTCGGCGCGATTTTCGGCAGTTTTGTGATGCTGGTTAACGGGTTCTTGTCTCCGTCAGGGTTTGGCGGTCTAAACATACCTTTTCAAATGGTGGGCATGGTGTTTGCTGCTGTCGTGGGCAGCTTGTATAGAAGGTTCACGGGCAGTATCTGTTTTTCAGCAAGGTTCTATCTGGAAACTGCCGTGTTGGGTGCCTTCGTCGCTCTGATTTATGATTTGATCACCAACTTCGGAGTTGGCTTCCAACTTATTCTCACGGGAGAGAGCCCATCTTTGGCCATGTTTACTGCGTTGGCTAATGGAGCTCCATTCTCGCTTCTGCACATTGTTTCCAATAGCCTAGTTTTTGGGGTTCTATTCCTTCCGATCACAAGCGCACTGAACAGTCTAAAAGTTGGCGAATCTCAATGGTTGAAAAAAGAACGTTTGTATTCTTGATACTTGCAACAATCGTGTGGGCAACCTTGGTCTCAACATTTGCCGGATATTACTATATTCAATATGTTAACAGCAATGGACAACTCAACACGGCTCAGAATTCGCTGAATAAGGTGGCTTCAAGCTATACCGAAGCAACAGACAAGTATGATCTGCTGCTGAGCGAATACTCCACAGTGTATGGCAATTACAAGTACCCTGGAAACAATAGTTACGGAGCATTGATGCCATCCTTAGGAAATCTAATCGCAGATTTTCGCGGAAACTATACAGACCTCTTGGCACAGCAAGACATCAATCAAACATACACTCAATTATTGAATGACTATGATACCGTGCAGCAGAATAGTTCCGTGACAAAAGAAGATTTTGGTAACCTTCTAGACGAGTACTACAAAATGTTTAATCTTTCTGCACTGAGAGAACAAGCGGTTTCGATAAGTGAAGCCACGACGTTGTCTGTAAACGTCACTATTGACTATGGGAACCAAACTGTGACATGGCAAAATGAGACGATGGTTCCCGTTGGTTACACCCTTTTTGGGCTCTTACAGAAGATTGCTAATGTCAATTACACTTACTATGTTGCTTTTGAACCAGGTCATGTTCAGGTTAATTCTATAAGCGATAACGCGGCTATATCGGGACATTATTGGATCTGGTACTATTGGAACGATGTGAAGAAACAGTGGGTGTATGGTCCAGTTGGCTGCGACGCCTGGCTGTTGAAGGACGGTGGCATTTACAAGTGGAGTTATGAGGGTTAGTGATATTGAACAGGTTTTTGTTTGTGCGTGGTGAATGTCTCTCCTTCGCGAACTCGTTGAGGGAGATCTGAGTGAACGTCCTTCAGAGAGTAAGCAGAGTTGCTGAGAAAATCGCGCCTGGACGTTCACCCTCGTTTGTTGAGGCGCACGTGATCAAAGCCATTGAAGAGATTGCTTTGTATGGTGACGTTGGTCGGATGAAACTATCAAGAGACCTTGAACTCGGCGAAGGTGAGACCAGAACTCTCATTAAGCATCTCAAGAGCGAAGGGTTGATTGAAGTTTCAAAATCGGGGATCGCATTATCTCCAAGCGGGAGAAAGGTGCTGAGTGGCTTGAGGGCGTTAGTAAGTGAAGCGATTGAAATTCCTTCTACACCGTTGACTGTTGGACCGTCAAACGTTGCAGTGCGAGTTAAAGGTGGTGAGGGGTTCATAAAATACGGTTTAGAACAGAGGGACGCGGCCATGATGGCTGGAGCAAAGGGAGCCACTACGCTAGTCTTCGCTAAGGGCAGATTGACTATGGCTGGCACGATTGAAGATGTATCAAAGAATTATCCCCAAATTCTTTCTTCACTCTCAAAAATAGGCTTGGACGAGGGTGATGTAGTAATAATTGGGAGTGCAGACGAAATGATAAAAGCAGAACTTGGAGCAAAGACAGCGGCCCTCGAACTGTTTAAACTCAAACCTTAATCTGCTACCCAGATGCGGGCGGAAGGCATCGGTTTTTCGGGTATATAGAAGTATGTTAAATCTTATATTTGTCACCGGAAGATATCAGTGTACAGGTTTGGGCTAGTTTGCGCGAAGGCGGACAAGGTTGAGAAAGACCATATTCAAGAAGCTCGAGGCACAGGGGCTCATAGCTAACTATAATCGTCTCCGCAAGAATCTTCCGCCTAGACTTCCTGACAGAGTCTTCATATGCGATGAAACCCTCAGGGAAGGCGTCCAAGCCCCAATCGTATTTCTCACGTATGTAGAACGCGTGAAACTGGCAAAAATGATGGACGAGCTGGGCATTTCAGCCGTCACGATAGGCTATCCAGCGTTTTCGGAAGAAGAGAAGAACAACGTGAGACGAATTGCAAACGAAGGCTTCCAACAGACAAGCCTTGTTGCCACCGCCCGTCCAAACAGAAGCGAGGTTGACGCATGCCTAGAATGCGGGATAAGAGAGATCTCCATATCAACGCCAATCAACGGAATCAACCTAAAATACAGACTCAAAATGAAGAAAGAAGAAGCCATCAAAAAAACGATCGAAAGCATCCAGTACGCAAGAAAACACAACACGAGCGTTGACCTCGTCCTCGAAGACGGATCCAGAACGCCGTATGAGGACATCATTCAACTATTCAAAGAAGCAGCCAGAGCCGGTGCAACCCGCCTGATAATCGCGGATACCGTTGGCTTCTTAAGACCATTATCCATGCGATACCTGATCTCACACGTCAGAGATGGCCTATTTCAACTGGGCATAAAGACGCCGCTTGGAGTCCACTGCCACAACGACTTCGGTTTGGCGACGGCCAATGCCCTTGCAGCCACAGAAGAAGGAGCAGCGTATGTGCACACTTGCATCGCAGGCTTCGGCGAAAGATCAGGAACCACGCCGCTCGAAGAGGCGGTCACCGCGCTCGAGCTACTGTACGACGTAGACACTGGAGTAGACATGGGCAAGCTCTACAGGCTCTCACAGCTCGCAGAAAAAACCTTCGCGTTGCCAATACAATTTCACAAACCAATAATCGGAGACAACGCTTTCTCACAAGAACTGGACACGCCCATAGAGGACGCGCTAGCTGAACCGCTCATTCATGAACCCTTCCCCCCAGAGATCGTCGGCAGAGAAACCCAATATTACTTCGGACAGCAATCAGAGAAACAATTCATGCAAAGCCGATTAACCCAAGCAGGAGTCAAAGCCTCACCAACTCAGATCGAAGAAATAATGCGAAGAATGAAGAGGATATACGAAGGAGTGGACAAGGGTGAGGCACAAATGACGTTTTACCAGATCAAGAAGCTCATGAAAGACCTTAGGAAGCCTATGACCGAAGAAGAATTCTGGACCGTGGTCGAACAGATCACAAGACAAAAACCCAAACTGAAGACTCAGGAACCCTCAGCGCCTACCTAGACCTCGGAATGTAAATTCCTGTCGGATCAATCTCCCTCAACAGTTTCAACTCTTCAAGCGTAGGCAACTCAGTCTCAGGCACAGTCTCAGGGACGATAAGGTCAAAGCCAGAGTTCTCAACGACCTGCTGTGGCGTGACCCCAGGATGAACGGTCTCCAATCTAATTCGCTTCGTCTTCGGATCAAAATCCATCTGACACAAGTTTGTGACCACGAGCGATGGCCCACCGCCTAACAAGCCTGCTTTCTCTCTCGCGCCAGGTCCATCAAGAAAGCCTGGACTCGTGAGATAGTCCAACTTCTTAACCATCTTCCTCTTCTCATGAGTCATGATCACCACTATGCGCTTGGCAGAGCTGATTATGTCATTTCCCCCGCCGCTTCCTGGAAGTCTTACAGTAGGTTTGTCGAAGCTTCCTATCAGCGTCGTGTTGATGTTTCCATATTCGTCTATTTGAGCTGCGCCGACAAACCCCACGTCAACATGCCCGCCTTGAAGCATTAGACCAAGTGTTTCGATCAGACCTATTGCTGCGGCTGCTTCATAGCCAAGCCTCGAATCAGCGATGGAGAGTGCAATGTCCTTCGCGTTCGAGTCAATAAAACCGGCTTCGTAAACTATCTTGGCCTTCGGAGCGTGTGTCTTCTTGGCTAGCATGGCTGCTATGAGCGGCAGCCCGGTGCCTATGAAAACTACGTCTCCGTTTCTGATCTGCCTGGAGCCACAGACGGCCATGAGTTCCAAAGTGGAGAACTGATCGGGCTTTGCATATTTCCTGCTCATGAATGTTTCACCTATTTCAGTAGGCCAGAGGTTTCTTGGCCCTCAGTTTCATCAAACGTTCAATCCCGACTTTTTGAAGGAATTCAGCATGGCTGTTCACGCTCGTTATGTATTCCTCGCAGTATGCTTCCCACCCTTCTTCTGTCTTGCATTGCTCATAGTACTTTCGCACGTGGTTCATGTCATAATCGTAATAATTGTACACCATCATGGGATGAGATCCCCATGGACATTCGACGACGTGGCTAACGTAAATATCTGGAATAACAGTCTGGTCAGGGTGAGCACGAATGCACTCCGAATTCACGATCTCCTCTGCCAAAACTATGACTTTTTTGCCCGCTCTGGCACCTTCCACGTCCTCACCCTTTATGCCGTCAATCTGAGCGTTCCCCTCCGTGTCCACCCGAGAAGCATGCACTATGCTGAAGTCTGGACGAACCGAAGGCACTAGCACTACTTTTTCGCCGGTGAATGGACAAGCAATCACCTCTGCCTTCTTAGCTCTAAACTTCGACTTTGACAGCAAATCTGTTCCGAGCATGCTCTTCAGGGGCATAAATGGCACTCCCAAGGCTCCGCCCATGAACCGTAACGCCATTGCCAGATTTGAATAATCCTCAATCTCAACCGTGCCATCCCGAACTCTTCTCTGAATATTAGGCACCAAGCCAATGCCTTCGATCGCGTAAAACGCTAGTTCAATCCGCGAGACCACACGCGCGCCGGAGAGAATGTCCAAGTCCATCTCCGAACCACAAGTGTAAAGAGTCAAATTGCGCTTCTTTTGTCTGACCAGCTCATGGGCAAACGCCATCGGCGGTCGCTGGAAACCGAAGCCTCCCCAGAAAACATGAGCTCCATCCGGGACAAGTTTCACAGCCTCTTTCAACGTTATCGTCTTGTCGTCAACAGATGCTTCAACCAAAGCTCACACCAACAGTTTAGAAGGCATTAACTTCTATCCTGCACATAAACATTTTTCGATTACAGATTATGTGCTTCAGTTTATGATCCAACGGGACATTTCAGCATCTTTTTCTATGTCAAGTTTAATGTTCATGGGCTCGAAAACTTGGTTTAAGGCAGTGAGCAAATTGCGAACATAGTCTTCGATGTTTATATCCTGCAAGCTTGCGACGGCCGCTGAAGGTTTTACCGTAAATATCCTTCCTTTATAATTGAACGGTCTCACCTTGATGAAGGAGACGACATCGCTTCTCTTCAGCGTCTTGCCCATGTCGATAAGCTGGAGGGCACACTGGTACGGTTGATGCAGGCTCCTTGTACCCGTCATCTTCTCGTTTGGGTCAAAATTCAATCGAACTGAATACGTTAGGTCTTCCAAGTTGACGACTCTTTTTTTAAGATTTGCCACGTTCTTCTTCACGATTTCTTTGATTCTACTTTTAGCCTCTGCAAACTCCTCTGAATTCTTGATCGTGGACAACTCTGCGACGCATTGATTGAATACGTTGTAGATGTATCCTGGAGAATTGGACTTGATGGCTGTCACGCCCTTCACGTCAGGCGTTCCATCGGGTAATATTCCGAAGTACGCTTTTTTTGCGTTTGGCAAGACACATAAGCTGTAGCGTTTGTCCACGGCAAGATCGAGCCAGAACCTTTCCTTAACTGACTTGATAAGCCATTCGACTTGCTCGTTTGAGGGATCGTCTAGGAACAGGGAGTCCGTGTCGCCGTAAACCGGTCGCATCGCCTTTCCTTCAGCCATTCGCCAACTCTCCTTTAAGACATGACGACCATAGCCAGTGATGGATTCGGCCAATGGTGGGCAGGCCAACCCGCGAATTCTTACAGTCACTCCGTAGCTGGAAACCAAAATCAGCTTCAACAGCTTATCAATGACGCTTGCCCTCCTTCTCTTCTCATCTGGCAAAGCGGGGTTCTTTGAGGCTGGTTTGAAGATTCTGATGCGAAGATCTTTCAGGGCTCCGACGAGTACAGAGTAGAACCCTCTTCTAAGAGTGCAGACGTGTCCATCAAAGTCAGGAATACAGTTTCTAACACATTCAGCGTGGCCGCAGTCAACAGTTTCATAGGAAAGATTGAAGCTGTCGATGCAACCTGCATAAAGACTTTCGAAATCGCAAACAACGGTATTATAATAGATTCCTGCCTTAGGCTTCACGGTTAACGCTCCCGCAACGACATGCGTGGGCTTACCCTTCGTCAATTCTTGAGCCGTAGGAATTAGCACAACACTCTTTCTCAGGTAAGTGTAGATTATGGATTTCCACCAATCACTCACGCGATGGCTCTCAAGCGCCTGACTCAGTGGAACGTTGGCTATTCGAGAAAGCATCCATGCCCTGTAGAGACTTTCTGGCTCGACTTGTCCAAAGTTGAGCACCTTTGAATCCACAAACGGAACTGGTTGATCTAAAAGCCTCAACCATTGAATAATTTGAGCATACTTTTGCGGGTCACTATCCTGAGCATCTAAGAAACGGCTTCCAGCGATCCCCGCAGTCTCAGCAGGCACGCTCAAAACCGGTTTAAGGTCTTCGGTGTGCAAGGCACCAAAGTTCAACCCGTGATCGTAAACGTAAGATCCAGCAAAATCAACATCGTTTTCCCAGCGCAGACTAAACTTTTCAGCTGCCTTTCCTGCAACTTTTCGGTTGGGCCAAGACACTTTTGCAAATGTTCTTTTTTCACCAGTAAATAGATCGAACTTGTTAACGAGTTCGACGGTGCCGCTGAAGTATGTTATGACTTCTTCATTTTCCCTTGTCAACGGATGAGCAGTAAGAAAGTATGGCTTATACTGGGTATCGGTGAATTCTCGAATGTGACCATCTTTGTCGAGAAGTCTCAATTGGACCGCATTTGTCTCAGTTACAGTGGCATCGAGAAGATATGACCCGCTCAAGGCTTCACGCCTCGTTTAGGCCAAGTTGTGCCTCGATTTCGGTTAGCTCCGCTCTTGCCAATTTCCTTGGGAAATTGTATATGGGACCGCTGGGTTTCTCGTTGTAGTATGGTCGATTGCAGTCGGGGCAACCAGCAGTTCGGAAAGGTTCACCTGATCGAACGATTTCTGCTAGTGTTTTCTTGTCTGCGCCAAAATCAACGAGTGTTCCTTGTTGGGTGAAATGCATCTTCGATACCGTTGTTGCTTTGCGTAAGATTAGGCTTCGGGCAACCTGAACCCGCCTATACACGTCAATCGGTGGCTGACTTTCACGTTCCAGCTGAGTTCCAAAAATCGGAGTAAATGCGAACAACGCTGGAAAGACGTCCATATCTACGCACTCTTGAATGATTTGAATCATCTCTTTTTCGGTCTCACCCAGGCCGACGATTAAGTGCGTGCTAACCATACCACGGCCAAATATGTTGACAGCATCCTCCAAAAGCCCAAGCTGACCCTGCCAAGTGTACGGTCCTCCTGCGGACGCGCCTTTGATTTTCTCAAACAATCTTCGTGTTGCAGCGTCTAGAGGAATTCCAATTCTCTCAGCTCCAGCTTCACGGATCCTTCTTATGTTGTCTTTGACTAATGGCTGACAAGAAACTGAAATGGGTATTTCAGTTCGGTTCTCTATCGCCTTTATTAGAAATTCTACATGATCGAAAACTTCTGGATAGTTCAAAGCTTGTATACAAACGCGTTTGCTCGCGTTTCCGCCGTCAGAACTCTGAATTCCATCGAGAACTTCCCTGAGGGGGAAGACTGGCCAGGAAATCCTTGAAAGCATGTCGGCTCGGCCACGGCTCCCCTTCGCCTGGGAACAGAATCTACAATTGGCCGAGCATTTTCGTTGCCTGTAGGTCATTAGATAGGCGGTCGTAGGAGGCGCGTCAAGTTTGCCAGTCAGGAGGCCAATATTCATAGCTGTGCCTAAAGAAATCCGAACCAGTTTAGGCATGCCTTTGCTTGATCTCCTAAACGACATACGTACATCATCAAGGTTCGCGATTTAGATAAGTCCCAGAAGAGATTTGATTGTTCATGCGGATTAATATTCTTGCAGCAGACAAAAAAAGGAAAAAGGTCAGGATTTCCTGGTTGATCGGTGTTACGGCCAAATTTCTATGCTAATTCTCGGATCTCATGCGTTACCTTGCGCCACCACGCAACTGTGCCCACTCTCGCGCTCCCTGCCAGATCTTGTCTTTGTTTCCCTCAGCCTTGAAGATTTCTTCCTTAAGCTTCTCGGCGTCGATGGGGCAGTTCTTAGAGATTTGATCCACAAATTTCTGGAGTTCCCCCTTGTTCATGTGACAGCTTAACGTTAGCTCTTCTATGATGTCTTTTGAGGTTTTCGCATCGGCGAAACAGCTCTCGGAAAGCTCTTCCATCGCTTTCTTGAGAAAAGCCGAACTTATTCCGCACTGGGTACTCAGCTCTTCAGCCCATTTTTCATCCTTGCTCAATGGATTCACCTTCGATAACAGCTAGTTAACTTTCCTTAAACAATGATTTAGCTAGCCCCTAAATTAGACTTGTGCTCAATACTGCTCGACTCCTCAGCTTTGGGATCGGGACACTGATTGCCTTCTCATCAAAAACAGCAGGACAGCCAAAAAAACGCTTAATATGTTGATTCTGTGTCAGAAATCGCTTCGAACAATTGAAGAGAGACCGATACGTGTATCTGTGAAAGATATGACCACCCAAGAGATAGAACAGTTCCTGATTTAGTTTCGAATAGGTAAGCTCGGAACATATTCCCATGGAAGCCGCGCGCGCATCACGGGCACATAATTCGTTCGTTGACATGTAATTTAGGACTCGGTTGAGGTGAAGAGATTTTACTGAAGTCAGAACGAAAACTTAAACATGGGGAAGGGAAGATTCTAGGGAGAGGACGATGAGGAACCTTTCACCCAAAACACTGTGGCAGATGCCTGATGAAGATTTCTCACGCATCATTCATCAAAATCGTTTGGCTTCAACATCAAACCACATCAACTTTTACGCTCCAAGTTTCATGTATTATAGGACGAAATATTACTCCTCTTCGCCTACGGATTTTCCGACGATCTCGGTGACAGCAGGCAAATGCGCGTTAAAATGCGAACACTGCGGTGGAAGAGTTTTAGAAACAATGCACCCAGCAACAACACCTGAGAAGCTGTTTGAACTGTGCCGGAAGCTCAAACTCAAAGGAGCCCTTGGTTGCTTGATAAGTGGGGGTTGCCTTCCAAATGGGTCCGTACCACTTGTCAATTTTATTGAGGCAATTTGGAAGATCAAACGCGATCTCGACCTTGCCGTCGTCGTTCACACAGGAGTGATAGATTTTCAAAACGCCAAGGCCCTAGCAGAAAGCGGCATAGACGCAGCGTTGATTGACGTGATAGGATGCGATGAAACGATCAAAAAGATTTGTAAGATGAACGTGACAACGAAGGATTATGCGCTTTCGCTTGACGCTCTCGACAAGTCAGGTGTCAACTTTGTTCCCCACATCGTCGTTGGACTTCACTTTGGAAAATTGAATGGCGAGTTGAACGCGCTAAAGATGATTTCTAGAACGAAACCTTCAGCCCTTGTGATAATAGCCTTTATGCCTATTCGCGGCACTTTGATGCAGGACGTTCAGCCGCCAAGGCCTATTGACGTTGCAAGGGTAATCATGACTGCAAGAATGATATTTCCTGATAAGCCATTGGTTTTGGGTTGTATGCGCCCGAAAGGATCTCACAGAATTGAGACTGACATTTTGGCAATAAGAGCAGGCGTTGATGCCATTGCCTTTCCGGCTGAGGAAGCGATGGAATTTGCTACGGCACGTGGGCTCGAAGCGTCATTTTCTTCATTATGTTGCTCGCAGGTCTACTCAGATTTCAAGCGACTTGGAGAATCATGAGCAGTAATGTTTAGGAGCTTTTCGAAGTAATTCGAAGTCGCACTTCAAGAAGAGTTTTCACAAATTGAAGGATTGGCATCTTAAATGCGTGGCTGTGCAGCAGTCCTCAGCATGTTGAACCCCAGAACCACTGCCCACGCGGCCGCTGATGTTGCAGAGATTGCCTCAGGGATCGCAACGTTCGGAACATATGGTTGCACGAACTGCACTATCCAAGGAAGCGCGGCTATGAAAGCTACAGCAAGGGTGAACAAGCCCAGTTTCATTTTCCTTCCTTGTATGAAAGCAACCGCGAAAGCAAGCATTGATATGGGGAAGAATGCGAAGAAAGCTACCGAGCTGTAGTAATGCGTTGGCTTCACATTTTCAGGAAAGATTCCAATTGACATCAGAGCCAAGGCCGCTAAACCTAGAATGAAGGAGCCAATTCTGCCGACCGTCTCCTGATGGAAGAACTCGTACAGGCCTGCTGCAAAAACCACTGTCAAAACGCCACTCACCACTATTCCCAAATTAAAAATTGGAGCCACAAGACCACTCTTGACGCCCAAGTCGCTCAGGGCGTTTTCAGTCCAACTGAACTGTCCGTAGAAGCTTATTGAAAGCAGAATGCTTGCCAAGGCTATTATTGGTACGATCATGCCAATGATTCCACAAAAACTGATCCATACATGGTCTTGGCGGCGCATGTAGCTCACGTATTATGAAGACTTATTATTAACATCTTGCGGCACAAACTTCCTGAGCCTCTGCAAGGACCATGTTTTCTCCTTGTCTCCGATTTTTGACGCGTCTATTGTTTCTTTAAGCATTTGGATAGAATCGTCCATTGCCTTGCGGTTGACTGGGAAAGGAACACCATCTTTTCCTCCGTAAGCAAATGAATACTTCACAGGATCTTTCCAGCTTGGCTTTGCACCATACACCAGTTCTGCAACTAGTGCCAGGCCTCTCACAGTTGCTGGGCCTATTCCCTTGAGCCCCAGAAACTCTTCGTAGTCTTTGGGCTGGAATTCGTATGCATTCCTCAAGGCTTTCCAATTTATGTTTCGGGGCATCGACAAGAACGCCACTTCGGGCTTCTTGATTGACTTCTTCACGTTGAAGCATATCCATTCGTCAAGCGATTTCTGTCTTGTTGGAGTGAGCATGTGCATGATTTTCCCTGGAGAGTCATTTACAAGATCAACCGAAACTTTTCTGCAGTCTTCGCTCTCCCTTGCAGTCATGTCCAAAGCGTATTCGCGTCTTGCTTCTCCCACTATAGCATTGTGTGGCTCTACAACAAAGTTATCCACATTTTCAGATAGCCAATGATACCGTCTGGCCGTGCGGTCTTGCGCGCACATTCCCTGTTGGACTACTGCCCATTTTCGGTTTTCGCTAGCAAAGAAGGCATGGTGATAAAGCTGATAGCCCGCTTGCACTGCTGTGTTGTCGACCTTTGCGCTCAACCTGCTTGCATGGATAAGATTGTTGATGTCCGATTCTGATAAGCTGAACTTGTATCCTATGTTCTCAATCTCGAACGGGGTCTGCCTTGAGGTTCTGCCCTTTCCTCCGCACACGCCGATTCCATGTTCCTCAGGCTTGATTGCTTCCTTCAGGACTCCGGTAAGCACGGTGGTCACGCCTGAAGAGTGCCAGTCGTAACCTAGGACGCAGCCTAATGCTTGAAACCAGAAAGGGTCTGATATTCGCCTCAGAAAATCATCCATGCCGTACTCATCCAGAATTAGAGTCACTATTTGGCTGGCAAGTTTTTTCATGCGTCCAGTTAGCCATTCAGGGGCTTTGCCATAATGAAGCGGAAGTTTCGCGACCCCTGTCCTCTGCAAGTTCTCCCTCTCAATCTAAAGAACACTGCGATCGCTTTAAATATCCTTTTTTTGCGGATAATGTTAGAGCAGGCGGCCTTCTCGGTCGATCTCTCCGCAGCGGATCCGCGTTGTCGATATTGGAACATGATTGTCAGAAGGGATCATTTCAATCGTGAGAATTTGAAGCGGTGGCAGTCCAGCCTCTCTTCTCTTTTTGTTAATTAGAGATGCAGTAGGTTCGGTTTCCTTGCTTACGATCAGCGCTTCGAGGCTTCTGTCTGTTAGAGTCACGCCGAAGGGATCATCGATGTGCACGATCTCTGCCCTCTCGCTAAGCCTATTCTTGTGCAGAAAAGCTTCAAGGTCTTTGAATCGTTGTTCATAAGATGCGGTGACATGTGGCTTGCTTAGTCTTTTCACGAAATTGTCCGAAACGAGACCGATTTGAACGTGTTCTCCCACGTCGAACGCTTTCATCAGCAAAGCTTTATGTCCTTTGTGAAGCTCATCGAACGTTCCGCCGACGGCTACTGTTTTGAATTTTCTCTGCATAGTTTCTCACGAAGAGGCGTATGCGGAGCATATAAGACTATTTTGGTTTGATCTTTGCTCTTATTTCGTCAAGAATCTTTCTTGCAACTTCATGCTTGTGAGCCATTGGGACATAGGTGGTTTTCTTCAGCTTGTCTATAACGTAGACTTCGTTAGTTTCTGTGCCAAAACCTGCCCCCTTTTTGCCGACATCATTAACGACGACCAAGTCCGCGTTGGCTTCGACTAGTTTCTTATAGGCACCTTCGATCAATTTCTTTCTGGGTAACCTATACTCGGCTCGAAATCCCACGAGAAAGACTTTCGGATTGATCTTTTTTACGTGGTCTATGATCTTTTGCGTCGGTTCAAGCTCCAAGCTCAGGCGATCGAGTTTGTGGGTTGAAACCTTGTAATTGAACGGTTTCTTGACTTTCCAATCAGCTGCTGCGGCTGCAGCAATTACCACGTCCTGTTCTCTGGACTTCAACTCGGAGACGACAGCTTCGTACATTTCATCTGTCGTCTCGACGGAGATCACTTTAGCTCTCATCGGTGGGTTAGCTGTTCCAAGACCGTAAATGAGAGTGACTTCGGCCCCGCGACCTAATGCCTCCTCTGCGAGAGCAACACCCATTTTTCCCGAGCTTCGGTTCGTGATAACGCGGATGGGATCTATGTGTTCGATGGTTGGGCCAGCAGTAATTAGCACTTTGAGTCCTGTCATGTCTTGTCTAGTTGTTAGTGTGCACATTACAGCATCGACGATTTCACTCGTCTTCGCAATCTTTGCTTTTCCTTCTTCAAATCTTGGCCCAACGAACTCAACGCCTAATGCCCGCAGTTTGTTGATTTTTTCGGTCAATATTGGATGCTTGTACATTGTCGCATGCATGGCTGGGACGATGATTATGGGGATGCGTGTCCCCAAAGCCGTGGTGACCACAGAAGTCACGGTCGTATCGTCTATTCCGCTCGCGATCTTGCCTAATGTGTTTGCCGTGGCTGGTGCCACAAGAATAAGATCTGCCTTTTGAGGATGATCTCCTGCCAAAGCTACATGTTCAATCTTTCCAGTCAACTCTGTTACCACAGGGTTTCCTGTTGCCCATTCCATGAGAAATGGGTGAATGATCATGCGCGACATTGGTGACATAACAGTGAAGACTTCTCCGCCGTGACGCATGATGGATCTAGCGATTTCTGGGCATTCGGAGGCGGCGACGCTGCCTGTTATGCAGAGGACGATGTGCTTGCCTTTGAGCTCGTTTCCTATTGTTCCCATGATGTCTTTGGAAGTATGTCCGTTTATCAAAGCGTTCCCTTTCTACTGTCCTAGTTTGTGTACGACGCTCTTTAAGTCTTCTAGAAACTCGTCGACGCGCTTTTCCTGCATATAAGGCATGGCTACGATTCGGATGTGCCTCGGAAAAAGCGCGACTGCCCATCCTTCTAGTCTGAGTTCATGTGCTATTTGTTTGATGTCTAATGTGTGGGATGTCAGGCCGACAACGTTCATGGTTGGTTTTGTCATGATTTCTAAGCCGCGTATCCTTGGGATTTCATCTGCGAGCTTCCAGGTGAGGTGCATACACCGCTTTATGATTCGATCATATCCTTCGCGTCCAAGATGTTTAAGCAAACTCCAGACCGCGATTATGGAGGCTCCCGACCGCGTTCCTACGATCGTGGCATGTTTTGCTTCTCCGCCTGCCAAGTAAGAGATGTTCCATGAAATGAGTTCTCTGACCTTCTCGTCTCGAAATAATATTCCACCCGCTGGGATAGGCGCCAACCCCATCTTATGCGGATCGACGGTTATGGAGGATACTCCTGGGGCTTCGAAATCGAAGACTGGAACGTCGTGTCCCATGTCTTTAAGGAATGGAAGAACGAACCCTCCGAAGGCCGCGTCAATGTGGAGGTATAAGCCAGCATCTAGGGCAATTTCAGATAATTCGACTATTGGGTCTACGACGCCTAACCCAGTTGTCCCCGCAATGCCTACGACGGCTATAGTGCTAGGTGTGATTGCATCTGTGACTGCTTTGGTGTCGACTTGGAATTTGCTGTCTAGCTTGACTCTAATGATTCTTATACCTAGCAGTTCGCCTGCTTTGTCGAAGGAGCAGTGAGCCGAAGCAGGTACGATCACTTCGCATCGTTCCTTCCTGGCAGATTTCCTGGCGGCCCAGAGGGCTAAGATGTTGGCCTCGGTTCCTCCTGTGATTATGTGACCTGATGCTTTGTCGTTTGAAAGCAGGCCGCTGATCATTTTGATTGCTTCTTTTTCAAGTTCAGCAGTGGCTGGAAAAAGTCCTGAATCACCCAAGTTTTTTTCCAGATAGTTTGCGAATATTTTTCTGGCAAAGGAGTGCGGTTCGCTACACATGGATCCTATGATTCTTCCAGACTTATAGGTGAAGTCCTCCTTGAGCCTCAGACTAAGCTCGCGGGCCACTTTCTTTTGAGGCAAACCTTCCTTCAGCAAATCTCATTTTCCCCTGAGGCTTAATGGTAAGTATGTTCTTCGTCCGGATAAATGCCCGCGAGGACTTCATCCTTGAACTTTCCCACAGCATCCTTAATCACAGTGTTTAGGTCAGCGTATTTCTTGACGAATTTTGGCTTGAAATCTTTGTCCAAACCCAACATGTCGTTTATGACTAGAACCTGGCCGTCGCAATATTTACCGGCACCGATTCCTATTGTCGGTGCTTTGACACGGGCGGTTATCCTCTTTGCTAGACTCTCGGGAATGCATTCGAGTACGATTGAGAATACGTTGCAGGCATCTAGTTCCTTGGCGTCTTGAAAGATTTTTTCGGCTTCTTCAGTGGTCTTGCCTTTTACTTTGTATGATTCTGCGGACTGAGGAAGCATTCCGACGTGACCCATAATCGGAATCCCTGCTTGAACGAGGGTCTTTGCCACTTCAGGCGGATTTCCCTCGAATTTTACTGCGTGGGCCCCCGCGTTCAGGAATTTCAGGGCGTTCTTGAGGCCATCTTCAGGATTGTTGTAGCTGTTTATGGGCATGTCTCCAATTATTGGTGTGTTTTTCGCGCCTCTTGCCACGGCTCTCGTATGGTAGAGCATATCTTCCATTGTGACGTCTCTTGTGCCGTTGTTGCCTTGGACGACTGTTCCCAAACTGTCTCCTACCAAAATGATGTCGATTTTCATTTCGTCGAGTATTTTCGCTGTTTGATAGTCGTAGGCCGTGAGCATTATTATCTTTGTTTTTCCCTTCTTCTTCCTAATCATTTCTTGAAATTCCATTTTCTCTCTCCAGGAATTTTATGAAACCTACGATTGTTTCGTTGACGGGTGTCTTAACGTGATTTCTATGTCCTAATTCAACGATTTTTCCATTCAGAAAATCGACTTCCGTTCGTTTGCCCTTCAATAGATCTTGGTACATGGACGAGATATTGGTATAGCTTGCGGCCAGCTTGTCTATTGCATCGGCCAAGTTTCGCGGTAAGATTACTCCTTCAGCAGCACCGACATCGACGCATTCCTTGACGATGCTTTGCCGAACTTTCTTCAGTGAATCTACAAAAATCATGCAGTTTTTGACTTCGAGAATGGCGCTCAGAGGATTGACCACGCAGTTGATTACAAGTTTAGTCCAAACATCCGTAGGAAAGTTATCAGAAAGCTTTGTCTCCAATCCAGACTCATTAAAAACGCCTGCAATCTTTGCAGAATCGCCCCCAGATTCGATTGTTGTTTTTCCCCGCCAGAACCTCACTTTCCCAGGTTTCAAGAATTCTGCCGCCATGTTCGTTATGCCTCTCAGCACTTTGGTTTCACGAGGGACGATCTGCTTAACGACGTTTTCGTTTCCAACACCATTCTGCAAAATCAAGATAATCGTGTCCTTCTTGAGCAGTTTTCTTATTCCGCTTATGGCTCTTGCGGAATCGTAAGCTTTTGTGGTAAGAAGGACCAGTGACTTTTCAGGGATACGGCCAATTTCGACCATTACTTCCGGATGAAAAGTTTTTTTCACGTCACCGACAATTGACAAACCATTAGCGTTTATCGCGTCCATGTGGGCTTTGTTTCCAATTAGTGTAACGTTGTACTTTTCCGAGAGGAGCGCCCCGCAAATGCTTCCAATCCCACCTGCCCCCAAAACGAAGATTCGGTTAAAGTTCAAGGCTTTCTTCCCCCAAAGCTAGGTTCTTTTTCTCTCTCGCAAGTCTCGACAGTTTTTTCTCGATCAATATTATTGACCCTGCAAGGTTTTCCTTGTTATCAAAATCTGCCAGATTCCTCGTGCACTTTTCTTTGTCTTCTCTAAGCTCCATAGCAATCTGCACAAGTTTAGGCGCGGCCCTGACGATGTTGTCGACTATTGTGATTGATGCTTTCTGAGCTGTTCTAGACAACGGGTTCAAGTCTATGGCGATCACCTTCTTCCCCATTTTCACAAGTGCCTCGGTCCTATCTCCATCTTCCAATGGTACCAGAACAACGTCAGCCACGTATATGCCGCGGGGGTCGACTCGCCTTCTTTCACTCCCTAATTCGGGGATTCTTGCCGAAGCATCTTCGCCAACTCCTAGAACTCCGTTTGCCCCTCTCTCCTCTAGCAGGTCTCTGATGGCGATTTCTCTGCCTGATGATCTGTAGAACAAGTTGACCTCAATCTTTGCGTTTACTACGTGAGCCAATTGCACTATGTATTCCGCTGCCAAGGCGGCTACGTTTCCGTTGACGGAGATCACAGGTCTCTCGGCCAATAGCAGGGCGGCGGCGGCCGCCCCGGTTGCCTTAAGCGCTAATCCTGTCGTTTTCTCTCCGAGCAAATAGTCGAAGGCTTCACCTCGACCGTGGGCTACGAGGCCTGCAGGAGTTACTACTCCTCTGGTGCATTGATCGATCAGCTCCTCTCGTGTTCGAAGAGATTTCGCTCTCGGGTGTCCCTGAGGAATGTTCAATTTAATATTCGTGCTCCTTCAAAGTCAACGTCGCTCACTATGACCTGTCCCCCCATGCCTTGTTCGCGAAAGATTTTCAACAAATCTTCAAGCGATCCTTGTTGGGCCAAAGTGAACACCGACTCCCCAAACATCGGCATACTGCAAATGTAATCTGCCCTGTCGGTGAGGTTCAGAATATTCCTCACATTGTTCGTTATCAGTCCGACATGTTCGGCGAATTGTCGAGACAGTTTCATAAGGTTAACAATGTTCGGTTCTTCGATTAGTTTGTCAACAAGTTTTCCGCCGAGCTCGTTAACGCGTCTCCGAGTTTCAGAGTCAGAAAGAAATTTCTTCGTAGACAGTGGTCCGAAAACCAGACATGCAATCCTAGTGTCCTTCGGAACGTCTATTTGTCTTATTTTTCCAATACCGGGTGCTCCTGGTTCGATCCTGATTTCCGCGCCGCCGAAGGTCTCTGCGATAACTGTTCCGAGTCCAGTTTTGCACTCAACTTCGGCCTGATGGGCAACTTGAGCGGCTTCTGTTTTGGACAAGCCTAGACCATGAGCTTCATTCAAAGCCAAGGCCAAGCTTAAGGCTGCAGCACCGCTGGTTCCTAACCCTGCGCCTAATTTCACTTTTGTCCAGTGCTCAACGACGATATCGAGGCTAGTCATTTCTTTGAAACGAGAGCAAAGAAGGCCAAGAACATGTTTAGACACTACGGCGCTCTCTGAGAAAACCCCGTTTACATATACTTCAGAGCGGCTTTTTTCGGAATGCTTTGTCGAAACTAGAGTTTCGACTCCTAGGCTTAAGGAGACGCCTGCGCCTTTGGATCCTGCATCGAGCGCTTTCGCAGTCTCGTCAAATATCTGAAAGAAGCCAGTTATGTGGCAAGGTGCAAAAGTTCTAGCTTCTTCCATGGATAATATACCCGAAGAAAAGTTTAATGAATACGCGTGAAATAAGAATTCCGTATGAATTGTTTAAACATGTTTATACCAACTGAACAATCACGTGCTATCCACAATTTGTGTTCAAAAATATAGGGAGAGCAGAAGCTCGCGATCTATTCCTCTGTGCGTAAAGAGAACAGCTCAGATAAGAATTGCGGAAAATAATTCATTTCCCAATTTTATCTTCATGCTTTTTCTTTTTCTGGAGGTTTTTCTTCTTTAACGAAGGCATACATCAATCTCTCCGAAGCGATGCTTACGTTTATTCATATTACTCTATTTAGACTTAAAGTTATTCATTGATGGACACCAGCGCGTCACCTTTGGCAAAAGCAGCAGGTTATTTTATTTCGTCGTGCCATGCCGGGATGATCCAACGATGGATCGCATTTTCGGAACTTTTAAGCTGCAGCGCATTATTTTTTACGAATGTAGGAGAATTTGAGTAGCTATGACTGAGAGACACACCTGTAGGGACGTTTTCACTCTAGTAAAACTGGCGGAAATGGGGGCGCACCGAAGAATTGTCAGAATATCGACGGAATATCTTTCTGAGAAGTTGGGTGTATCTCAGCAGACGGCTTCGCGGTACTTGATTGAATTGGATAGCAAGGGATGGATTGAAAGAACCATATCCGTGGAGGGCTGTTTGATAAATATTACCGACGCTGGTGTCAAAGAGCTTCAAAAACTCTATTCCAACCTGCGCTACCTGATCGAGGCGGCTCATCCTCCGTCAGTGACATTAGAGGGCACTGTCTTCACAGGATTAGGGGAAGGAGCCTACTACATCTCAAAGGAGCAGTACCGAAAACAATTCATCGAAAAACTGGGTTTCGACCCGTATCCTGGCACACTGAACCTTAGGCTGACTTCGGATTATGACATCAAGGCTCGAGACGAGTTGGAGGCTTACCCTGGAATCGAGATAGAAGGCTTCACTGATGAAGACCGCACCTTTGGACCCGTCAAATGCTATCCTGTGACAATAGAGAATAAGGAAAGAGGGGCGCTGATTTCGGCATTAAGGAGCCACTATGATGCATCCGTCTTGGAAATTATCGCGCCTGCGCCTATCAGGAAGCATTTGAAACTTAAAGATGGACACAAAGTGAAAGTTGAAGTCATGACTCTTCCATGACGTTCTCAGCCAGCGCTTTCCTTTCGCTGAAACAGCAAACATAACCACTAGAAGAGTGATTCAACTCAATATGTGTACTTGAACCGATACGTCGCGTCTGTTTTGCGTGACGCTCCTAAACAGTAACCTATGAGCAAGCCCGCGGCCAATCCGCCAGCGTGAGCAAAAACATTCACGCCTGGACTCGCACTGCTAATGACAAATAGAAAGAATGCAAAAAGCAATGCCGTCAGAATTGATTGGCCTACAGAACGTCGAGAGTAGATCACCACGGCCCCAAACAGTCCTATAATGGCACCAGAGGCTCCTGCTGAAACCATGTCGAAGCTCGGGAAAAGGATCGTTGGAACCAACGACAGCAGACTTCCAGCTAGACCACTGACAAGGTATATCCCAAGATACTCGGTTGCATCAAACATCTCTTCAGCCCTCAGTCCGAAGATCAGCAAAAACAACATGTTCCCGAAAATGTGATCCAAGCTGACATGCACAAACATCGAAGTGAGGAGTTGATAGTAAGCACCATTTTGCAACACGAGATAGTTATCTTGACCAAACTTAAGAAGCACATCATCGCTGGTCACCAGTGCGCTACCACTGAGATATGAAGTGTACACATACACGATCACGTTCAGTGCGATGAGCGCGTAGGTTATCGTGAACCCTTTTGGGATTCTGGGACCTCTTATCATCTTTTGAAATCCTCGATTATTCTCTGCTTAATCTTTGAAGAACTGTCCAACTCGTCTTCTCCGAATTTACCAATTCTCACGATCTGTATGTTTGTCTTTTTTTCTTCCACGTATTTCCTCACGGTTCTTTCGATGCCTTCTTGATCGTAACCAACGGCTATCACATCGGGTTTGACCTTGTCAATGACTCTTCCAATATTGAACTTTTGAAAACCCAAGATTGCGCAGTCAACGACCTTCAATGAAGCGACAAGAGCGCAACGCTGATTTTCAGGCATGATAGTTTTTTCCCCTTTGCGTTCCTCGACGACGTTGTCTCTAGCTATAATGACGACGAGTTCAGCATCTCGTCCACCTGCCCTTTTAGCTTCTTCCAAAAACCTAACGTGCCCAAGGTGGAGCAGGTCAAAAACTCCGGAGGCCAACACTATTTTTCTCTTTTGTCCTCTGTTCTTGACGGCCACTCAAACCTCACTGCTCCTAGCAGTCTCAGTGCATCCAATAGACCTTCACAATAGGCTACAGAAGTTAAGCTTACCTCAAATCTTCCTTCTTTCCTGAAGTATTCAGCATCCGCCAAATATGTCCTAGCAGACTCAACCACTTCTTCGACGTGGCTCAACGTTGGGCTGGTCTTGTCGTCAACCATTTCCATCGTTTCTAGAACGTGCGATGCAGAATGGATGTATTTTGTCACGAGTTTCTCCAAGCTCATTTATCAGTCTCCAACAGACCCCGAGGAGCGCCGGCCAGATAAACTAGAGCCTCAGCTTCCATAAAATGCAGTTTTCCAGGAAACACGAGACTATGAGGAGGTTCGCCGAAATCATGCTTCGCCAAGTCCTCCAGGAAACCTGCCTTCACATGAGGGTTGTTGCTTCCAGCCCTTGCAATGCCGATGGCTAGCCTACTTGGAACGATCATTTCTTCTTTTCTTTTGGCCTCAATCATCGACAATACGTCTAACGCCTCATTGATACTCATGTAACGTTTTTCATCTGCTTTGATGTCAAGCAGACAAAGGGTGTGAAGTCCAAGCCCAACGTTCTGTGAGACGACATCGTAAGGCGTTTCACTAAGACCCAATTCCATGAAGGGGATCGTAACAGTTTTTCCGAATTTGTAGTTGTGCAGACCTGACAAACCAATTACTGCAGAGATTATGGAAGCCCCATGGGTCACGCGCGTCTTTATTTTGCGTTTCTCTGCCTCAATCCTTAGGGCCACGTGGGTCGTGGCTATTAGAGGGTCGCCCGGGACAAGCAAGACAGTCTTACCATGATCGGCCGCTTGCAGAACACATTTTCCACTTTCCTCTTCGATGTCGTGACGCGAGATTACCTGTATACTCTTTCCACAGATCTCTACAAGATGCTTGAGTGAAAAGTTCGGCAGCAAACTCGTGTAAAGCTCAATGAACACAGAGTCAGCCCTCCTGACTTCCTCTAGACCACGCAGACTGATTCCCATTTCATCTTGCAAACCGAGGCCGACAAACACCAGTTCCTTCAATTGCTGACCTCTGCGTAAACCAATGCTCGATAGACTTAAATGCTCTCCTTTGCGAGACGCATCAATGAATGAACTCACAATATTTCAAGGCACATGATACGAGAAATTCAAACCGAAAGCTCTATATCTTTTCCAAGTCGAGG
>DASPTR010000096.1:0-4422 GCA_035623315.1 Candidatus Acidiferrum sp.
AGGTTAAGCTCTGGAAAAGCCATCTGCAATGCAGTCATTATTCCGAAGTCTCCGCAGCCGGGACACCAATCCGCGAAGACATCAGTCTTGAAATCTGTCATCTTAAGACCCATAAGTCAACACCTGCCTCTTCGCGGCTTGCCCCCGCAAGATATTCTTGAGGGCAAGGTAAACTTCTGTTGTGGTTATGGGTCTACCGTTATACTTTAAGGCATAATAGTTCGGCGCGATTCCGATCTGTTCCTTCAACACCCCTCCCAACTGTCCTAAGTAATTGTTCTCAACATCGATTATCTTCTCCGCTGTCCTGAACAGATTGGCGAAATAGTCACGCGGAAACGGCTGAAGCATTCGCGCCTGCACGAATCCCAGGCTCAGGCCGTCTGTCTTCAACATGCTGAGCGCTTCGAGGATGGCTCCCTTGGGTGAGCCCCAGCTTAGAACAAGGTTTTTTGATTCCTTGTCCCCGTAGAAGTTGACCTTCTCTTCGACGGGTATCTCTTTTTCCGCCAGCTCCAACTTTTTCATTCTTTTCTCAATCATCTTGTTTCTGTTGAAGGGTTCTTCGCTGATGTGGCCTGTCTCGTTGTGCTCGTCTCCAGTGTACCATTGTACGACGTTTTCTGTGCCTAGAAAGGCTCTGGGGGAGATTCCTGTTTCCGTGAATTTGAACCGTTTGTAGGGTTGGTCTTCGGGCTTGACGTTCGTGACGATTTCTCCTCGTTGAATTTTGAATCTGCTGGTGTCAAAAGTCCGGTATGTTTGTGAACTGTTGGCCATGGCTTTGTCGATAAGATGGATGACCGGCATCTGATATCTTTCGGCATAGTTGAATGAGACGGCAGCGTCGTAGAAGCATTCTTGAATATCGCCTGATGCGAGCACAATTCGAGGAAATTCACCGTGTCCACCATGCAGGACAAATCTCAAGTCAGCCTGGCCGAACCTTGTAGGCAACCCTGTGGCTGGAGCACCTCGTTGATAATAAGTTATTACCACTGGAACCTCGTCGTTTCCCGCCCAGCTTAAGCCTTCGACCATGAGCGAAAACCCAGGTCCAGACGTGGACGTTGCCGCTCTTGCACCTGCCAGAGCTGCTCCAGAGGCTGAGTTTATGGCGGCTATCTCGTCTTCGGTCTGAACAACCAGGACTGATCCGTCGCCTGACTTCGTTTTGAGAATTTCATGCGCCTCCAGATATTCGCTTTCATCTGCAGCGGGCGTTATGGGGTAATAGGTTTGAATTCTGCAGCCGCTCAGGATTTTGCCCATGGCCACAGCCTCGTTTCCTGATACGAAAATCCTCTCTTCCTTCGCCTCAGACTTTTGAAGTCTATGAGGAAAATCATCCTTGAAAGTCTTGTTTACGTAGTCATAGGCTATTCTGAGGGCCACAGTGTTCATGTCGGCGATCTTGGGCTTTTCAGAAAAAATTGTTTTCACGGCCTTCTCGACGAGGTCTTGATCGTACCTGAGGACTCCGAAAGAAATCCCGAGAGTAAGCACATTTATCATGCGTGTGAGCGTACTCATCTTTTCTACTCCCAACTTTGCCGCGGTCTCTTTCAGCAGGTCCATGTAAGGCACTAGAAAAACGTGGGCACCGTCTTTTTTTGCACCTTCAAGAAAATCGTTTAAAGTGTCTCCGAGACCCTTCTCGGCCATGTACTTCTGAAGCTCTTCCGTAAACTCAGGCGGAAACGTTGGTATACCCAAAACTTCTGTGCCAACCTGCCCAGAGTCAACGATTATGCCGCCGTCACGAACCACTTCGCCTACGTGTCTGACGACGGTTTCAGCATCAAACGCAGCGAGCAGATCAACATCGTTAACGTTTGCTCCAACGTCATGGTCAGAGACGCGAAGGTGAAAGTAACTGTGAAGCCCCTTGATGTTCGAATGATACTCTCTTCTGCCATAAACGTAAAGTCCACCATATCCACACGCCCTTCCAAAAATGTTAGCCGCAGAATCAACCCCAGCCCCCTGAGGACCGCCAGCCATCCAATTAATATCTGTCATACCTCTCACTCACGAAACAACATCATTTCGGGACAAAGTGTCGATTTCTACCCGCCAGTCACTGAGTCAGAGCCACAGCAGCAATGGCACCCAGAAGACTCACCGCAATACGGACAAACACACTTGCAATCATCAATCGGACGACCACATCTCTCGCATACCGGTTCTTCCTCTTTCTTCTGCTTCATCACTTTTCAACTCACTAAACTCGTTAATTCTCTCAAACAATTAAACCTTCTCAAAACATGGTTCTGTCAGCGCTTTAGGGGTTTTACTGAAAGAAAGTTAATCGCAGCGCGCGCTAAGCGAGGTAACGTCAGTCTTATATTTCCTTAAACCACGACGTTGAGATATGGAGGCTAAGTGAAGAAAATGAAGCCCGTAAGTAAAAGAAAAAAAGCTAACTCTGTTGAAGCTTATCGCAAATTCTTAAAGTCCGATCGGTGGGACGAATGGAGAAAGAGTAAAACAGACCAGAAAAAGGGGGTTCCAGCTCCACCTCTTCAAAAACCTTACCCTAAAAGCGCCAAACTGGTTGCACTCGTTTCGCCCGAAGATTTGACTGTGGGTAATTTGCCGCTGATAGAAGCAATCAAACGTCGGAGGAGCAGAAGAAAATTCACCGATGAGCCTCTAACCCTAGAAGAGCTTTCCTTCCTACTATGGGCCACACAGGGCGTTACAACAAAAGAGACTCACATCTCCCGCAAAAACGAATTCCGCCGAGTCACTCCTGCGGCCCCCACGGCTTTTCCGCGGGCGACATTCCGTACTGTCCCCTCGGGTGGCGCAAGACACCCATTCGAAACCTATCTGCTCATAAGCCGAGTGGACAAGCTTCAACCTGGACTCTACAGATACCTCCCAATGGACAACAAGCTCTGTTTCTTGCGTTCAGATGCCAAGTTGATAGAAAAGATGCATGAAGCTTGCTACGATCAATACGTGAAAGGCAGCGCCGTCACCTTCATCTGGACTGCTATTCCCTATCGAACAGAATGGCGGTACAGTATGGTGTCCCCCAAAATCATAGCGCAAGACTCGGGTCATCTATGCCAAAATCTCTATCTTGCATGCGAAGCCATTGGGGCGGGAACGTGCGCAATCGGAGCATACGATCAGAAAAAGATGGATCGAACGCTGCGAGTGGACGGGAAAGACGAATTCGCGATATACGTTGCGCCAGTAGGCAAGCCAGCGAGCAACGCATTGCGCTAGAAAAGGAACGACCTTTGAGCTGAAGATTGGAGATTGAAAAAGTGAAGAAGACGAAGATTATATGTACGATTGGTCCAGCATGTCTTTCTCGAAATACGCTTAGGAAGATGTATCGGGCTGGAATGAATGGCGCGAGAATCAACACGGCTTACGGGACACTTGATCAGTATAGAGTCATGATTGAGAGTCTCCGAGGGGTCGCAGACATTCCAATAATAATCGACGTGAAGGGTCCCGAAATAAGGCTCAAAGCTGAGGGCAGAAAAACTGTCAGCAAGGGTGACATTCTAGATGTGGGTAAAAACGAAAAAACAAGGTTCAACAACGACATCTACAAGGATGTTGATGTCGGAGATATTGTTCTCATCGACAATGGAAAGCTGAGAACTACAGTCAAGGAAAAGCGGAAAGATTCCTTGAAACTGCTTGCAGCCACAAACGGTGAAATAGGCGACGGAAAAGGAGTTAACATTCCGAACAAAAGACTCACCATCCCGACCCTCTCAAGCAGAGACTTGGAAGTTGTAGGTTTTGCGAAGGAGAACGATGTTGAGTTCATCGCCCTTTCGTTTACAAGAAACGCTCAGGACGTGAACGACCTGAGGAAAGAAGCCGGCGCGTTCAAAGGCGCAGTGATATCAAAAATCGAGAATTCTGAAGGTGTGGAAAACTTCAGCGAGATCCTCGAAGCTTCAGACGGAATCATGGTGGCAAGAGGCGACTTAGGCGTTGAAATAAAGCTGGAGAAAGTTCCGGAGGTCCAGAAATCGATAATCAGAAGTTGCAATCAGAGAGGAAAGATCGTCGTGACAGCGACAGAAATGCTTGAATCGATGACGCATCAGCCAAGTCCGACCAGAGCCGAAGTTAGCGATGTCGCAAACGCAATTTTGGATGGAACAGAAGTGACTATGCTTTCAGGAGAAACTGCGGTGGGAGAGTACCCTGTAGAGTCTGTTTCGATGATGTCGAGAATAGCGAACGAAACTGAAAAGGCAGTTGAAAGTCACATAGAAGATGAAGGGTTCGTCAACGTCTCAGACACGATAAGCGAAGCGGTTCAAAGAATATGCCAAGAAATGCCCGTGGACAAAGTTGTCACGTTAACTAGATCAGGCTACACAGCTCGGATGATCTCAAGATTCAAGCTTATTCAACCGATAATTGCCGTTACGCCTGACG
>DASPTR010000097.1:0-4658 GCA_035623315.1 Candidatus Acidiferrum sp.
CACTTTGGCACACAAAGAAAACGCATCGCACAAAAACTTCAGAACCAAAGAATACTAAAGATCCACTTCCACACCTTCCGTTACTGGAGAGGAACCATGCTATACCACCTATACCACTCAGAATACTACTGCATGCAGCAACTCGGACACAAAAAAATTGAGAACACGCTCCTGTACATACAGCTCGAAGAAGCCCTGTTCCAAGGCGCCGTCGACTACATCTCAAGAATAGCCAAGACCGAAAGCGAAGTCTGCAAAGCGATCGAGGACGGATTCGAGTACGTCTGCGACTTCCAAGCCGACAAAGTATTCAGGAAAAGAAAGTAACATGCCAAGCCGAAAACGTCGCCATTTACCACCCCCCGCTGTTTTACTTATAAAGGTGCGAGGGGTGGGATTCGAACCCACGGAGGCCTTCGCCAGAGGATCTTAAGTCCTCCCCCTTGTCCTAGGCATGATCTGGCCCGCCTAATTAGACCTGGCTCGGGTACCCTCGCTGTTCAGCAAAGTCTTCACGATGCTTTGCAGTTTAAGTCTTTTGTACCATCGATGCATTAAGTTAAAATCTGCAGTTTTCTAACCTATACGATGCGAAATGAAAGGGCGGGTAGCTCAGCACGGATGGACTGTTCTGCTAAAGCAGTGGTCGTGGGTGCTTTTGCAGTGGTCACGGATAGAGCACCGGCCTCCTAAGTCGGTGATCGTGGGTTCAAATCCCACCCCGCCCGCTAGACGAACCCAGCCAGGTATTGTGAGATTTTGCGTGAATAGTAGGGAACTGTGCGGAGCAGAGTTTTGATTTGATTGACGCGACTGTGATCCTTTACGCTGTTGAAATAGCTTGGTTGTCGCTCTTGAATTCGTTAGGTTCTGGGTGTAAGTTTGAAAGCGGACACAGTGTCGTTCTGGGATGTTGATGCTGCTTGGATCGTGGACACTTTGATTCTTTGTTGTCACGAGAGTTGAACAGAATATTATTCCAGAAGGCATAAAAATCCAACACATCCAAATAAAGCTAAGAAAGTCTGGGCCAGGCACGCCCAGAACATCCATCCTCCGATGATACCCGATGGAAAAAGGACAATCACCGAGAAAAGTTGTCGCAACACTTCTAGCGTTGACACTCACACTTGCGACTCTGCCGAGCCTCGGCTTCAACAGCCCTGAGCGGGCCTATGCGAGCCAAACAGACCAGAGTTCATTAACGCCGTCGGAGACATTATATCTTTCCATATTTCTGGCCGACAGTGGAGCACCAGGCTGGGCTGAAAATCTCTATTTTGACTTCAACAACACATTAGGAATTCCTTTGAACATGTCCTTACCTGCATTTAGTCAGCATTTTCAAAATGCAGATTATTCCATTGTTCAAGGAACAAGCTGGGACGAGTTCTTGATGCTGCTGACAGTCTCCTACGATGCCATTGACGTTGGCTTGGCAGAAAACTACACAGATGAAATTTGTGAACAGTTTCAAAATGCGTTCAACTTCAACTTGACCATCATCGACAAGTGGCACGAAGTCAACAATGAGACTGGATACGTTACGGTCTATCGCAGCCTGGGATATATCTATCTGGAGCAGAAATTTCAAGACCTTGAAATCATGGAAGAACTCGTCAAGTACAAACCTGACAAGGGGTTCGGACAACTCATAAATTCAGACTTCCTGGACCGCTTCACGGCAGGTCATATCGGGGAAGGGTTAATTGACCTTGAGTACACTTTGAAAAGGGTTGATCAGAATACGCTTTCTTGGAGGTTTGTAGTCGGGTTTGAGCCATCTTTTGGCGATGTTCCTGGGAACGAAACTCACGTAACTGTCAACTTCAATGACGTATTGAACCATTCTGGATCCATTGTTCCTTCTGGTCAGGGATTGTCAAGTGTACAGCTTGAGATCAAGAACTTCGCAGTTGGAGAATACAACATGACTCTTGAAAACGTAGTTCCACACTACACTACCAAGGAAAATGAGGAGGAGGGAGATATTCTATTAATCTACAATTTAACGAGTCCGATTGACAATATAGTCGCTTCACTCGAAATAGCCAAGCTAGAAGGCTCAAACAATCCTAGCTGGCCAGACGTTGCCATCGTGGCAGCAGCAATTATTGGCCTGTTGGTTGCAGGCTTGGTATACGTTAGGCGGCGCAGAAGGTTCAGGAAACGTGTCGCTCCAGAGAAACCATCGGGACAGGAGGTGAAGTGAATGTTTGGAAAGAGTAAAAGCGTCACAAGCGTCTTGGCTGTGGTGCTTTCACTTCTCATAGTATCGCCAAACCTCATGGTTGCACTGTTGACGGTAGAGACGCAAACGGCGACTCCAGCATTAATCACGATCCAAAATAGTACAAGCCTGCAAACTCAAAGCGTGTTCAACGAAATCGTCGCAGTCCAACGATACGTAACATCAGAGACATGGACCAACGGAACAATGCTAGACATCTCAGAACACATACTAAACTCCACCATAGGTCTCTGCGTGAACTGCACAACATGGATCGACCCAACCACAACCTCAAACACCACAAACGAACAAACAACAACCAAAACACCCCCATTCGAAACAAGCAGCGACGGGCTTTACCCATATACAAATCGAACTGACAATCTCTTTTTCCTTCTGAAGGGTAATAATGGCACGTGCTATGTGAGTTATGATCATGATGATAATTATGATGGTCGGGGGTACTATGCTGGCCAGTGGGATACTGATTATTCGTTGAATGGCACGCAGGATCTGCATATACACTTGCCCGCGTACCTTCTGTCAGAGTGGATTTCTGGAAATGACACCGCTGCCCTAATGGCTATCCTCGACTTCTTCATTGGGCACATCAGCGACATCATAAGTCTGCCCCAAGCATTGAGCATTCTTGCCATCCTGCTCGGTTTACCAGTCGTGGAAGATCCCGTGTTGGAGGCTGCGGGTTGGCTCTCGGCGATCAATGATATTATTGATACAATATTTAACGTCTATAATCATCTCACACAGGCAAACTGGGTAAGCTCAGTCGTTGAGGAGAGCTATTCTGGTGACGGCTGGGCATGGCGCAGCTCCATCGTTAATCCAGGCGATTTCGTAGCCATATCTAACCCGTTTGACACAAGGTTCATCACGCAATACAATTACTATCAAATCCGAATCTGGAACGAAACCTTCGGGTCACAAGGAATATTCGGCAACCCCGGCACAAACACATTCGACACCTACTGGTTTGATTACTCCGAAGCAAAAGCTGCAACGCCCATACTAAGCGACTACGGCAACGGCTACCCGTTCCCAGGCCAATCCAAATAACACACCATAAAACAAGCTTCCAATAACGACCGCCACAACCAACCTAACACCTCCTCCAACTCTTCTTCTAGCGTGCACTACGCTGGAAAGAATATTCTGTATAGCGAAAGAACATACATAGTGCTCAGCTTCGTGGCAAAAACACTGCTCGCTTGGCTCGTATTCTCAAGGGTATTCATGCCTCACTGAGCGAATTTCAAACTCACCTTTATTTTTTTGCCGATTAAGCGGGCGTCGCTGAATGGCTTCAATCAGTGTGTGCTAGTGAAATTTGCCAGCTGTTCTTCTGTTAGGCCTTCTCCCTGCACTCCGTCCAATCGTTTTTTGACTTTGCCTTTTTCAAAGAGAAGCACTGTTGGCACGATTTCGACGGAGTATTTCTCGCAAAGACTTGCCTTATCGTCAATGACAACGCGCGCGCATTTGCGAGTTTTATCTTTGGAAAAATTTTCAAACACGGGTAGGAACCTTTGGGAAAAGGGACACCAAGAGGCGTAGAAGAGAACGAAAACATCGTCTTTGGACGTTAATATTTCTTTAATGCCGTATTCGACGTCAACTTTACTCATTGAATTCCTCTGGGTTCTTGATCTTCCTCTGGATAGTGACTGCTGTCGCAGAATGGCTTGTTGGAAGACTTGCCGCAGCGACAGAGAGTAACTCTGTTGCGAACTTCGTACACTTTTCCGTCTGCAGATTCGACGGGTATGCCTCCGCGGACCCAGATCGGGCCGCTTGTGCCTATCATTGGATCTTCAATTAGTCCGATCGACGGTTCAAGAGCGGGCTCAATGGCTTTCTCAGTCTTCTTGTCCCAGACAACTAGTCGACCAGATGGACAATCACAGGCATCTTCGATCGCCGTTTTCCTTGTTTGAGGATCGTCTGATCTGGGGACAAGATTCCATATGTCGCCGCCTCTGTGACAGAACCGCGCAGAAGCACAGAGTATTTCGGCATCAGTCATTTCAAGCGATGGACCATCAAATACTTTGGCCTGTTCCATGTATGGTTTTCTGCTTGCGGTTTCTGTGCCATCGAAGTTTACCTTAGAGTGTGTTCCATCGCAGAACGGTTTGTTCTTGGATTGTCCACAACGGCAAAGACCACATTTATCCATCTTGGGGTATTTTTCACCCTCACTCCATTGACGAGGTATTCCTTCGCCGTCGCAGGTGATCACCTGCTTAGCTATGGGAACTTTACCGGATACAAGATATGGACCATTCGTGCTTACTTTGATCCGTATCTCGGAGATCGACGGCTTGGTCTTTGTTTCCTTCTGGCCTTTCATAACATCTCACATTCTCCGTTTTCCACTTATTCTATTCCAGTGCAAGTCGAAATTGCTCCT
>DASPTR010000098.1:0-7293 GCA_035623315.1 Candidatus Acidiferrum sp.
GCCCATCTGAAGCAGTAGACAATACATTAAGGCAACTGTGGCTGAGTTCAATCCGAGAGGGTTCAATTTCAATTCTGCCTTCTGAAGAAAACAGCAACAAATGGGTCAAGTTTGTTAAAGAGAATCTGACCAAGGGAAAGAGTCTCCTGCTCACTGCGGGAAATGGAAGCGTGACAGTTGGGTACATATTGACTAACATCTCAACTGATTACTTCTTTGACGTATCAGAGCCTTTTTGCCTGATTAGCGATTTATTCGTTCAGCCCGAGTTTCGAAGAAGAGGAATAGGCAGGAGACTTGTGCTCGAATGTTTGGAGAGAACCAAAGCGAAAGGATTTGCATCGGTCAGACTGAACGTGTTGCCAGAAAACAAGTCAGCCACAAAACTCTACAAAAAACTTGGCTTTCACACCTTCATGTGCGGAATGACTAGAAATCTTCGGTTGTCAACGACGAAGCAAAGTGCACATTCCAGAAGAAGAAAAGTTTCCGAAAATAGTCAAAAACGATAACACGCGCCAATATTGAAAGATCCAAAAGTTGACAAAAATCACTTGGCATCTCATTTACACTTTCTCTATGACCCTCATCAACCTGAAAATAGCGGCTTGATAAGAAACCTTCATCAGTCGAACGGGCGTGAGCAGTAGAACATTGTACGACGATGAACGTGTCTGTTCAAATCAGTAGGGGACCGGTGAAGCGTTTCTGGCTTCTTCTAGTATGGGCAAAGCCTGTTGAAGTTCTCTGAAGTACTTAAGAACCGTGATGCCTCTCTGGGTTATAGCGTATACGGTTCTGCATTTTCCAACAGTACGCTCTTCGACCAAATTCTGTTTTAGCAGGAAGTCCAAGTACTCCTTGAGCACGCTACAGTTGACGTTAGCCTTATACATGACGTGAGTCAGCTTTAATGGACCCCGACGTGCCAAAACCTTGAGAATATCTATGTACATTTCCAGTTTAGAACGTCTCATCGGCTAACCTCACTGTAGTGTCGGCTTTTAGATATAAACGGTTTATGAATCAGGTATCCACGTCGCCACACTTGTTCAAAACCCCGCTGTCTATCCAATCTTGAAAGCACCACCCGACAGTTAAAATGGAAAAACCTCACCCAACAAATCGACAGAAACAACTCTAATAACAACACAATCGTACAACACACGACCAGTAAGAAACGAATCACAGCGCGAAGGCTATAATCGGCGGCAACGTCGATTGTTCACGTCAAAGTTAAACATTCTTTGTACTTTTCCACTTTGCCCGCTAAGACATCCGCGTAATACGCCGCTATGCGTCTGGTTATTGGTCCAGGATACTCCTTTCCCAAAGGCAAACCATCTATGCTAGTTATCGGCGTGATCTCCCAACCAGTTCCACACAAGAAAGCCTCATCAGAAGCGTAAAGCTCTACCCGAGCAATATCTTTCACTTCCACTGGAATGCCCAAGTCTCTGGGTATGATGTCGAGAAGCGTCTCTCTAGTAACGCTCTCGAGAATCGACGCGGTCACGGGTGGAGTCATCACTTTTCCGTTTCTAACTGACATTATACAAGCACCCGTTCCTTCACTGACGAATCCCCTGTTATCCAGGAATATCGCGCCGTCATAACCCAACCTTTCAGCTTCTCTCATTGCATAAGCTGAATTGCCGTAATTCGCCCAAGACTTAACCTGCGGGGGAAGCGCATCAGAAGCGATTCGTCGCCAAGTGCTAATCATGAACTTGCGGTTTTTAGCAAACCGAGGATTATCTTTCCCCAGTATGGTTTCGAATGTCCAGATCGGGATGACTACGTGGACCTCTTTTGGTGCTTCAGCTTTCGGCCAAATCCTAGGTTGAATGTAAACGTTGGTGCTGAAACCATTGGTCCTGATAGTTTTTCTTATGGCCTCCAATAGCTCCTCGTTGGTGTAGGGTATTTCCATTCCGGAGACTCCCGCGGACCGACGAAGGCGATCAACGTGAGGTTTCCACTGAAAAACGCTCAGTCTTCCACTGCTATTGACGTCATTCTTCACGTAAGCCTTTATTCCTTCGAAAATGCCAAGATGAATGGGCTCCATTGCAGAGACTAACGCATTCTTAGTCTCAACGATCTCCCCGTTCATCCAACAAAACTCTGCACCATGAAACGCGACTGACATGAGCAACAGCCTTGGACAAACTTAAGCTCGCGAACATTTGAATCTATGGGTTGCACGCTTTTTCAAAACTATTTGAATTTCGAAACGAATCTGTTGTCTTTAACGTAAAACCTCAGAATTTTGCTCTTGCCTTTTGAGAGACCTATTCTTGTTGATTCCCCAATTTCTACTTTTTCTTTGGAGTCTTCAATGAATAATTCATTTCCTGTCAGGTCCAGTCCATTGTGTCTCTTGTCGATTCCAAATGATTTTGTCAGCTTTCCAGGTCCGTTCGTGAGGTTCTTCGTATCGTCGAGGCCCCTGTTCTTCTTCATAATTTCTATTCCTTCCAAGGGTTCTAATGCCCTGATCAGCACCGCTCCCAACTTTGCTGTCTTTGCGTTCACGTTCAGCATCCAGTGGTTGCCGTAAGTGAAATTGACAAATGTGTATCCAGCTGGCAATAACAATGCTTCAGGAATCTTTTTTACTCTTCTAAGTCCAATGGCGCCAGGATCATCAAGTCCAAGGTAAGCTTCAACCTCAACAATTTTTCCCTTCAAAACTCCTTCTCTAGTCTTGCAAACCAGAATTTTCCCTAAAAACTCTCTCGCAACCTTCTTCGTTTCCCTAGAGTAAAATTCCCTCGGGAGTTTCATAAACAAGGCTCATCACCATTGTTTAAATCCCCTTGCAGCGTCATCTGATTGTCATCTAAAGCGCTCATGAAGTCAAAAACCCCATCGCGCGCTACTGCGGTCAAGAAGATGCTAACAGAGGCGACACGCGTTAACCAGGTTCTTAATCGTAGAATATGAGGTTTTGCTGTTCTAGGGTCTCGTGGAGTTTTTGCACTGCGTCGTATACGTCCTGTTCTTTCTTTGCCCCCGTGCAGACGAGGTTTCCGCTTGCAAATATCAGTATGACCACTTTGGGCTCGTCCATTCTGTAGATTAATCCTGGAAACTGTTCGGGTTCGTACATGGTTCTTACAAGCTTGCCCACTGCCTGTTCCAAGTCGACTTTTCCTCCTAGGCTTACGGAGGCAACAATGTTCTGAATTTTAAGCTCGGGCTTGCTGATGATGATTATTCCGCCCTTCTTCAGCTCCTTAACAACTTTCAAAACTGCAGTGCGCGCTTCCTTCTCAGATTTTGCTCCTGTGCACACCATTTTTCCAGAGTTAAAAATCAACGTGGCCGTCTTCGGCCTCTTAATCCTAAACACCAGACCAGGAAACTGTTCAGGACGATACTCAACTCCCGGATAACCCTTCACAACAGCATTCAAGTCAACTTTCTGGTTTAAAGTGGCAGAAGCAACCACGTTCTGAATATGAATAACGGCTTTAGTCTTCGGCATGGAATATCGCTTCTAATAATGTTTGCAGATGCTTATATGTCCTTTACGTATCTGCTTATGAGTTAATCTTTTTTCAACGCTGTTTACTCAAGCTCTTTCTACAGCAGTTTCTTCACACCAACAAGCATGCCTCTTTCCCGCATCAGACGATGTTTCAGGAATCTTGATCGAAGGCCATTCGTCTTCATGATTCTCAGAGTTTCGTCAACGTCAAAAAGCCCCATTTCGTGTCTGTCCACAAGGTGCTTTACGTCCTCGCCTCGTTCGGCTATCAAATAGTGCATATCCATGACGGACAAGCTGCCTCTCAGTTCCGAGACATTCAATCTGGCAATCTTAATGTCCTTTCCATCATAAGTTGTCATGTTTGGGGAGCCAGGGTAGAATGTAGATTTTGAGAACCAAGGCTCTATTAACACTACACCACCATTCTTCAAATGCTTAGAGAAGTTCCGAATTGTCCTTCTTAGATTTGCTAGGGTTTTCACATAACCAATAGAGCTGAACAAGCAAGTTATGACATCAAATTCTCTGCCAAGACTCAGCGTCGTCATGTTCGCCTGTTTGAAAACAACCCCGTCAACGTTCTTCATGGCGACTTTCAGCATCTCGTTGCTGATATCAATACCCATGCAGGAAAACTCGTCCTTCAAATACTCTAGATGCTGCCCTGTGCCACAGGCGACATCAAGAAGCTCTTTTCCTTCCGACATCTTGTACTTCGAGACAAGTGCCTTGATTCGAACAGATTCTTTCTTGTAATCTTTGAACGAGTAAATCAAATCGTAGTATTTCGAGAGTTCCTTGTAGAGTGCTTGTTTCCTCATGAATACCAAATGTAAACCTCACACTCTAAAAGACTTGCTAACGCGCAGAAGGTCGCCAGTTTAAGTCCAATCGGCGGCGCCACAAAACTATCCGCGACCAAAATTGAACCTATCATTGTTTCAGCCTCCTGAAGAAGTTCAATCCATTGTTTTCGCATACCTATTCAACCCCTGCTTCTGTGGATTCACTTATTTAGCGGGCGCCAGAGTTAATACGCGAAATCTAGGGCGAATGGGCTAAATTTTTAACATAGTGGGTGTGGGAATGGGGTTAGAACTCTATTCAACTCAAGAATATGTCCGCCCAAAATGGATAAATATCGAGAATTGGGTTGTTATTTAGGGACAACCAGCATGAACAGGCTGCTTTTCGGCTTGGCATTGTTAGCAATTCTTGTCTTTAATGTCTCAGCTTCAAGAATTCAGTCATACAGCGTTATTCAATCTGAAACTGGGACAGTTCAGACACGGCTAAAGCTCTACTTTCTGTTTGGTTTTTTTGTAAGGTCTAGTTCGATGGCGGCATATCTTACGGATGTCAACGGAAATCCAATTGCAGGCCAGGTCATTGCTTTTAGCTTTACGGAGGCTCCTTTAAGACTAACGTCAGGTTGGTTGAGTCTCGGCAATGGAGTAACCGGGGCAGATGGAGTGGCATGGTGCAATGGCGGGTTTTCTATTCCTCCCTCTTTTGAACAAGCTTGGGTTTTCAGGGCAACGTACGAAGAGAACATGACTCTCAGCGGATCCAAGGATATCGTATATGTCACGTTTCCAAGCGAAGCAAGCATTTACATTAGAAGCGATGGCTCGATAGACCCGTCAAACGCGCCGATCGCCAGAAATGGAGACTCCTATCTTCTGACTGGTGATATTATTAATGTTGGTGGAATATCAATTGAGAAAAGCAATATTGCCTTGTATGGCGCAGGCCATATGATATACCCACCTGCCAACTTCTATGGTGAATACGGCATAGCCTTGAACGGAATGACTAATGTAACAATCAGGGACGTGAAAATCAACTCTTTCGCTATCGGTATCGATCTGACCGATTGTGTAAACTGTACGATTGAGGGTAACACGTTACTCGCGCCTGAATGGCCGGCTTTTCTCTATTACAGATGGAGCTGGTGGGTAGCCGTAAGCGTAATGTGGGCGATCAACCTGGACCGCTCTTCGAACAATAGCATATCTGGAAATACTGTGATGAATTCCTATGCACCCTTCGTATGCTTCACCGGGCCATCTTTTGGAGATAAGATCTACCATAACAACTTTATCAATAGTACGGAAACGCAGTTCGACACCAGTTTCGGCTCTGTAGAGCAGTGGGATATTGGATATCCATATGGAGGAAACTTCTGGAGTGACTATGGTGGTTCTGATAACTTTTCGGGTCCTTATCAGAATATCACCGGTGCCGATGGCATAGGAGACGTGCCCTACGTCATTGATGAAAACAATACCGACAACTACCCGCTTATGGAGCCGTGGCAAGTGCAGAATTATCAGTTGACGATTGCATCTGTTTCCGGAGGAACCACAGACCCAACCCCTTGGACATATTATTATGACAGTCCAGCAGACGTCTCCGTTGAAGCTATCCCAAGCATCAACTACGAACTTGACCACTGGGAGTATCAGGGCGTGACCATTGGCTCCGTAAACCCGATTTCGGTCCACGTGGATGGCATCGCCAATTTGACTCCCGTCTTTAAACTGATAATGCTTAACCTAACGGTAGAAACTTCGACTGGGGGGACGACCAACCCGGCACCAGGAACATACCTCTACGCGAGCGGAACCAACGCTAGCATAAGAGCAGTGCCAGGTGTTGGCTATAACTTCGATCATTGGCTTTTGGATGGAACTCCAGAAGGCTCAACCCAACCATTCAACTTTGAGATGACACAAAATTGCTCAGCGGAAGCCGTATTTGTCCCTGCGCCTCCTCCGCAAGCCAACTTCACGATTTCACCTCTCCCGCCGGTATGCGACCAACTTGTCACATTTGATGCCAGCGGTTCAATTTCGGGGAGCGGAGGCTTCGTAGCGTACGTTTGGGATTTCGGCGAAGGCACTAACACGACGACTGCAAGCCCGATCGTGACCTACGTGTTTACTCGAGGTGGAAATCACAACGTCACACTCACAGTCTTGGACTCCGATGGCTTGAATCAGACGGTATGGGGCATCGTGAGAGTTTCGCAGCACGATATTGCAATTGCAAGTATATCAGTCGTTATCCCTCATTCCTCCAATAAGATGGAGAGTTCTTTGTGGGTTTTTCAGGGAATGCCTGTCTACATTAATGTCACGTTCATGAACGAGGGAGACTTTGACGAAAACGCGAATGCCACACTCTTCTACGATACAACGGCAGGCGAGACGGAGATAGGCACGCAGAACATAACCATAAATGCAGGACAGAATGGGACCGCGTCGTTTGTCTGGGACACGGCAGGCGTACAGTACAATCAGAACTACACGCTAACGGCAAATGCAACGATACCCTTGGATATTTCTCCCGCAGATAACACGTTATCCACGGGACCCCTAACAGTCAGGATCATGGGCGACATGAACGGCGACGGAAAAATTGACATCAAGGACATAGCGCTAGTGGCCCGATCTTTCGGATCCTTCGGTCCAAACTTCTTGTACCAAGGCTCACCATCAAGCCCAGGATGGAACTTAGACTGCGATCTGAACGGTGACAACAAAATCGATGTCCGAGACCTTGCGCTAGTCGCCAGAAACTTCGGGAAATGATATGGCATCTTTGAGGCAAAGCGAATATTGAACACAAATCATCTACAGAGACTTGCGCTAATTCGCTTCGGGCTTGATAGCGGCATCCGCGTTAATGATTTGAGGTTCATGAAGATTGTCAGTGCTTAGCAGAATTTATAATCGTAGTATTCATCTGGCATAGGTCTCTTTGTAGAAGTGAGAACGCCCAAGAGAATA
>DASPTR010000099.1:0-3943 GCA_035623315.1 Candidatus Acidiferrum sp.
GCTATTCCAAGTGACCAACGACGCTGAGGTATAACGCGCTCTCCCTTTCTCCGTCAATCCCCAGGATTTCATTTATTTCGTCGTCATGGAATGCTGCGATTTGGCAGGTTCCTAATCCTAAGCTAGTTGCGCTCAATGCAAGGTTTTGTGCGATGTGTCCTGCCTCTAGGTAAACGTACCTGTAGGCCCTTTCAGCGTATTTCCATTTTGACCTTTGAAAAATCGCTGTCCAAATGAATACGACTGATGCTTGTGCGCACATTTCTTGGTCAAGGGCGGCACGAGCCGTCTCTTCTCCCAGGTCTGCTCTTTTAAGTTCTTCCAACGCATGGCCTTTTATGTTATAGTGATACAGTCCACTTTCAAGACCTTCCACGTGGTTGACCACAACGTAGGTTTCAATAGGGTACAACGCTCCAGCCGAGGGAACCGTGCGAAATTCGTAACCATTCTCTTTTCTCTGAATTCCAGTTGATGCCCACAGGAGAAAGGCTAGATCATTGACTTTCATGGGTTTATGGGAGAAAGAGCGAATACTTCTGCGTCTTTTCAACAGTTCCAGCAAAGGAATACTTGGTTCATGGAAATCACTCGAGAGTCCAAAAGTTTTGTTCTTTGAATAAGTCTTGTACATGTCAGGCTTGTTCGACCAATCGAGATGACCTCCAATTCCCTTCCCTTCGCGGGCGTATTTTGTCCTTCTTTGAAAATCTTCTCCTATACCCACAGGCATCTTTGTCGCCTACATCTGAATGTAGTGTCAAAATATAGAGGATTCTTCTACATATAACGTGCGCTTTTTAACCTGCACTGTCTTTGTGCGCGCGCTCATCCGACGTAGCCTACCCCATTATGCATTCAATTAGCTTTGTTTGGCTATCTTTCCCCTTTGAGCCAGCCCTTAAGCCCTAGCTCTTTAACAGTAATGCTGATTGGTTTGGGTTCGCACGTTTTCTCCTTGCCGTACTCGTCCAAGTACACTATTTTGGGCGTTACTTGGAAGGTACCCTGACTCTTCGGTGATAAAACGAGTTTCACCTCAGCCGCATCAAAAGGCTCTAGCTTTTTGTCCTTCATGTTAAGACTGTTGCCTTCCATGCGTCCGAATTCAGGCTTCTCAGCTATGAAAAAGCCTTCAGGAACGACTTCCAACATCTTTGCCAGCATGATTGTCCCCTCTTTCCGCACGTTCTTGACTTCAATTTCCAATTCTAGAGATTCGCCGACCTTCAATTCTCGTGGCGAGGCCGTAACCTTAACCTGCACTTCTGCGGAGGCATAACCTGTTGGGCCAACTGCTTTCTCGTCCGCTTGAACTTGAGTAGTATGCTGTGGGCCTTCAATCAACCTCATCGTTTTTTCGATGTCTTTTTTGGCGTCCATGTTCTGGAAAATTACCAAAGCTTGGTTAAGCAAGCTGCCTGCCCTTTCTTTGTCGCCTTCGTCGTTTCTTTCCAAATACACACGGGCATATTCGCAGAGGACAAGTTTGGCGAGCCAGTAAACGTTCCATTTTCTTGCACCCAAAGCTTCGTATTCTTGGAGGCTTTTTTCGAACAGTTCAATAGATTCAGTCCATTTCTTCTCTGCACGGAACAGCATCGCCCTCGTTGCGTCCTCATCAGCGATAAGTTGTTCGTCTTGTTTTTCGTGGGCATACCCGTGCATGTCGTCAAGCAGAGTTTTTGCTTTATCAATTTCACCAAGCTCTATATCGTTCATGGCATGAAACTGACTATACCATTTTTGGAAGGCTGCCGCTCCTGCTCCTCTTTTTTCAAGGAATTCTGACATTTTGTCAAAGAATTTTTTGGCCTCGGCATACATGCCTCTGTCATAGTAGGACCATCCTAGCCAATAGTAGCTATTTGAGATTGCTTGAGTATTGTTCGTTTTTTTGGCTATGCTTAAGGATTCTTTTAGGTATTGTTCGTCCTCGTTCCACTCTCCCAAAACATGATATAGGTATCCAAGATTAAGCATTGAAACGCTAAGGTTCCACAAATTGCCTGTCTTTCTGTCTAATGATTCCGATTGCTTCGCCAAGGTAAGAGCCTTTTCAATGTCTCCCATGTCCCGAAGCATTAATACCAACATATTGTCAAACCAGGATATCCTGTCAATGGCTCCCGCTTTTTTTGCAAGTTCCAAGCCTTTCTCAAAACAATTTAATCTTCGTTCATTTTCTTCTGCTGGAAGATCGTTTGCAAGGTTGTTATAAGCCCGCATCGCTACGGTCACGTAACCGTTGTCGAGGGCTATTTTCAAGGCTTTTTCTTGGCATTCGACGGCTTTCTCAGTGTCTCCTGCAGCATCGAATACGGTTCCTAAGTTGATGTATGAGGTTGCAATGACTTCAGAAACGTTCAGTTTCTTGGCCAGTTCGAGGGCTTTTTCTGCCCAGAGACGAGCCTTCGTCATATCTTCAGTATAATAGGACATGTGTGCTCTTGCGGCGTATAGTGCTGCCAACTCCCCGTTTTCAGGTTGGGCTTCCATAATTCTTGAAGCCTCATCAAAATTCATCCGAGCTTGCTCTGTATTGCCAATTTCATGCCAGAGAGTAACTGCCATCTTGCGATACAGTCCTGCAACCTTCTCTTTCTTATCAAGTTGCTTCCACAACAGCAGCGCTTCATCCCAACGTTTCATGCAAACGTCATATTCTCCAACAAGTACTTTGATGTCTCCTAGAGTCTCAAGAACCCGTGCTCTCTCTAGAGTTTCGCCTTCTTTCTCTTCAAGAAGCCTGAGAGCAGACTGAAAATATGAAGCAGCCTCGGCATTAGCATAGACCTTCTGGGCTTTCTCTCCCGCCTTCAAGAAATAGTCAAGAGCCTTCTGTTTGTCTCCACTTTCAAGAAAGTGGAGGGCCAATTCGCCTAGGTGTTCATCAATCTTTTTGGCATAGACTTTCTCCAGCGCAGCTCCTACTGCTCCGTGGAGTTTCTTACGTTCGTAGGTTCCAATTTCCTCATTCACCACATCTCTCACGATTATGTCAGAAAAGGAACACACGTCTTCTCCGCGCGCGTTTCTGTGCCTAAGCAATCCCGTTTTGAGTAGTCTATCAACTACCTTGCGTAGTCTGTCTTCGTCTGAACCCGCGACAGCTTGCAAGGCCTCAAAAGTGAAGTCGTTTGCAACGAAGGAGGCCATCGTCAATACACTCTGGCAGTCCTCGTCCAAACGGCCGATTCTCGCCTTCACAACACTCTTAACGGTCTCCGGAAACTCGATGCTGGAAACTTCTCTAATTTTCCACTTGTTTTCCTCGCGGTGGATAACTTCCTCTTCCTTCAGAGACCTAACCACTTCTTCGACAAAGAATGGGTTACCTCTTGTCTTTTCGTAGACGAGTTCGCAGAATTCTAATGGAACATCCTCCTGCTCTAAGATGTTTTTGACCATCTCTGAAACGTCGTTGAGAGACATTCGCTTCAGCGGAATTGACTGAGGTAAACGCTCTCTGTTCAATTCCGTTAAGACTGGGGATAATGGGTGCTTAGCATCAATGTCAGTGCTCCGATAAGCTCCTAAAAGAAGCAATGGTGTTTTCTGCACATCACGAGCCAGATACAACAAGAGTAAAAGCGAGGACGGATCAGTCCACTGTAGATCATCTAGAACTACTAGCAAGGGAATCTCTCGAGAAATGTTCGTGATAAACTGCGAGACTGCTTCAAAGAGTCTGTTTTGCTCTTGTTCAGGGCTTATGGGAAGAGACTGAGGAATTGATCTGATCTTCTGGCCAATCTCAGGCACTAGCTTAGCGACTTCAGCAGGATAAAAGCCGATAACCCTGTACAATTGCTCGGGATTGCATTCCTCCAAATAGTCTTTGATGACCTCCTTCCAGAGAATGTAAGGGGACACGCCGTTCATTCTGAACAGTGCGGGACACCTGCCGTACAGAACTTGAACTCCACGTGACTTTGCATAC
>DASPTR010000100.1:0-12204 GCA_035623315.1 Candidatus Acidiferrum sp.
AAAGAAAACATCTTTGCAGAAGCATTTCGAGTTCTCAAAGTGAGCGGAGTATTTCTATACGCTGACTATTCTCCTGAAGACGAACACTGGAAACTTAGAAGACAAATTCAACCTGCTCTGGGACAATGCTGCGACATCAAAATAGAAAAAGAGGGAGAACTCTTGGAGAAGTTGAAGAAAACTGGTTTCAGCCTTGACGAGGCGAAGCTTATAAGGTTCAATGCAGAGTTCAGGCTTGCACGCTACCTGAAATCCCAGAATGAGATACAAAAGCTCAAGGAAGCCGACCCGGGCCTATGGAAAACCCTGAAAACCTGTCTAAGGAAGAGGGAAATTGAAAGAGAGTTCATTCTGCTGATAAGTAGAAAATAGCGCACGTCACATAATATTGCTTAGGAAAAGCCGGATTCGCGGGAGACATCTCCATCGAGGTCGATTCTAACCAAGCTAAACGATCGGCCCCTGAACTAGCATGCTTTCTCTAGCTTTTGTCTGCCTTCGCTTCAGGTATATTGATTATGCTGAAAGGGATGGATCATGAACTAGAAATCGCTTACAAATTAGAAAGGGGAAAGGACAACCAGCGCATGACGCACCTTACTTGAATCAGATGATAGAATGTCTATTTAGGACCTTTGGAATATTGTTCTAGGCTTGGGTCAAATAGCTTCCATAATCAAATTATCAAATTGACAGTATCAAAAGTCAAAGAATAGGCATCTGACGATTTTTGACATTAAGGCGAATCCGATGAAGACTTTATGGAATCAAAAATCTTTTCATTCAAGCGGTAGTGTTAAGTTTATTTTGAGGGTTAGATTGTGAACGGAATCATATCTGTCGTTGGCCTAGTTTTCCTACTTATTGCCTACTTCATATTTAAGTGGCAACTTGATAATAGTACAAGAGACGAACAAGGTCGGTATGTCTTTACTTATAGCAATGGAAGTGTAGTGTACGTTTCCCCACGGTTCTTCTGGTTTCGGGTAGTAATTATTGTGGGTTTCGGGATATTCTTGATAGTGCTTGGATTGCTGTAAACAGGAGATTAAGAGGAAAAACGCTGTTTGTGAGTCACTCGGAAAACTCAGCGGATGAAAAGTAACACGAAGAACAAGCAGACGAAGACGTTACAGAACCTTGGACCACAAGGTTTAACTACGTGCGACTGATGTTAAAGTCGAACTTGAATTTGGAGGGCAGGATCGGTGATTCGTTATGGCAAGACTGTTGGCTTTTATAGATATCTTTGTCGATTCTCCTCTCCTCGGCGAAGTTGTTGATGCCCTCACGCAGTTTCCAAATGTGGAAGAAATCTACGAAGTTACAGGCGAATTTGACATCGTCACACTCGTGTCCACAGAGGGAATTGAAGAATTTCGTGATTTCTTGAAAAATAAGGTTCTGAAGATTCCAGGTGTCAAGAGCACGGTTACGTCTATCGTGCTGCACGCCGCCAAGGGGCACAGGAACAACTGGAACGGGACTGAAAAGCCGTCGAAGTCGCCGCCTCAATAACGACAGTCCAATTTCTGGAGAGGTTAGTTTTGTGTGTAGATGTAAGATTTGATTTTGAAGGCAGAGTTAAAGAAAAAGATGATGCCGCATGATTGATTTCGCTCAACTTGCATTCGTAGGCGCTGTAATTGCAATTGTACTCGTGCTAGCGAAGCTGATTGCGCCATATCTTGTAAGAGTATTTGCTCGTGCACCCAGTCGACTGGACAAGATTTTGAATCCAATAGAGAACCTCGCATACAGACTTGGCGGCATAGATCCAGAGAAACGTATGAATTGGAAACAGTATTTCTTTGCGATGGTGCTTTTGAACGTCATTCAGATAGTTGCCGGCTTTTTAATTCTGTTTTTTCAGGGCAGTTTACCACTTAACCCAAAGCCCGGGCTCTCGTGGGATCTAGCGTTTAACACGGCTGTTTCTTTCGGAACAAATACGAACCTTCAGCATTACGCCGGAGAGTATACTCTTTCAGTTTTGAGTCAGATGATGTCAATTCAATTCTTGCAGTTTATTTCTGCTGCTTCTGGAATCTGCGTGGCCATTGCGTTCATAAGAGGATTCACAACAGGCTCCAAGGACATGGGTAATTTCTACGTTGACTTCGTGAGATCATTGACTAGAATCATCCTTCCACTTTGTCTGATTGCCTCCTTAATCCTTGTCTTTCTAGGAGTGCCACAGACGTTGAACGCCTTCACACCTGTGAAGACGATCGAAGGAGTACCAGATGGCATTCGCGTCGGTCCAGTGGCATCGTTGGTCTCTATAATGCAGATTGGAACGAACGGCGGTGGCTATTATGGAGCTAATTCAGCTTATCCGTTTCAAAATCCTGGTTTTGCATCGAATCTTCTCGAGATGATTCTAATGTTGTGGCTGCCGACAGCGATGTGTTTTGTTTTCGGAATAATGCTGGGTAAGAGAAAGGAGACGAGACCCATACTCTGGGGTTCTTACGGGCTTTTGGCCATAGATTTAGGCCTTGCTTTTGTTCCTGCACAAACGCTGAATTCATTCATGGAGGTTCGATTTGGAGGATTTCTGTCGAACTTGTGGACTGTCTTGACGACAGCGGCGACGACGGGCTCGGTTAACTCATCATTATTTGGGAGCCACCCGCTCGTGGTACTGTCTGGTTTCATGGGAATGCTGGTTCAGGCGACGCCAGGCGGGAAAGGAGTTGGGTTAATGTACATGGTGATGTTCGTGGTCATCACTGTTTTCATAGTCGGACTCATGTCCGGAAGGACGCCTGAATATTTGGGTATCAAAATCAACTCGAGGGACGTCACCTTGGTCATGGTTGCCTTCTTGGTTCACCCGATTACTATCTTGATTCCGACGGTGCTGTCTTACGCGACAGGTGCTGCTCAAGCAGCTGGGGCTGGCATCAATTCAACCGGGTTCACTCAGATCTTGTGGGAGTTCACTTCTGCAGCGGCAAACAACGGTTCAGACTTTCTAGGAACTAAAGGAAACACTCTGTTCTTCAACGTTTCGACGGCGCTCGTGATGCTCATAGGCAGATTTGTCCCTATCTGCCTTTTGCTCGCACTCTCAGGTTCGATGATCCAGAGAAGGAGAACCTCAGAAGTTGGGTTAAGAACCGACAGCGTGACATTCTCAGTCGTGCTCATTGGAACCATACTGATTGTCGTCGTTCTAACTTTCTTTCCTTTCTTGGCACTAGGACCTATCCTGTCATTTTTCCAGCATCGAACAACAGGGATCGGATGAAATACGAGGCGACAATAATGAAGTCAAAGAAACAAAGATCAAATCTGTGGACAGGGGCAATGTCTCGCAAGACGCTGGCTGATTCGATAGCACGTCTCAACCCCGCGAGGCTAATTGCAAACCCAGTTATGTTTATCGTTGAGTTAACTTTCTTCGTCGTGGCAGCGATGGCCATTTATCCGCAGGGTTTTGTCCCCGTGGGAAGCCCTTCAGAACGCATATTCTACGTGGAAGTTGCAGTCATCTTGCTCATCACAGTATGGTTCAGCACACTTTCGGATTCTTTGGCTGAAACCCAAGCGAAGAATACTGCGAATAGCCTAAGAAAACTTGAATCAGAATCTATGACAAAGAAAATCTTTTCTCGAACCAACGAGATGGACGAAAAAGAGCAGAAAAAAATAGTGGTTGTCCCTTCGACCGAACTTCAACGAGGCGATATGATTCTGCTTGAGAAGGGAGACACGATCCCGGTGGACGCTGAAGTGCTGGAAGGTATCGCCATGGTTGATGAATCTCTTCTCACAGGCGAGTCCGCGCCTGTCAGGAAGGCACCGAGTGACATGCTTATCGGAGGCTCAAAGGTGATCAGCGACACCTTGACGGCTAGGGTTTCAGTGAATCCAGGTGAAAGCTACGTGAGCCAGATGATCAAACTAGTAGAATCTTCAAAGCGGCCTAAAACACCGAATGAGCAGGCAGTAGTGTTCGTTCTGCTCGGTTTGACCGCGATTTTCACAATCATTATTTTTGCGCTCCTAGGCCTAGCTATCGTTCTTCATCTTGAGACTGATCTATCCGTGCTGATCGCATTATACGTGTGTCTTCTTCCCACGACCATAGGGGCTCTTCTTCCAGCAATCGGTCTGTCCGGGATCTCCAGGTTATATTCTCGCAAGATTGTGGCGAAGTCAGGGAGGGCGATTGAAACTGCTGGTGACACAGACACGATTCTGTTGGACAAAACTGGAACCATCACGGTCGGAAGCAGAAATGCTATCGAATTTGTGCCGCTAAGTGGTCATACAGAAGACGATGTAGGACGTGCCTCGTTCTTAGCGTCATGGCAAGACGACACGCCTGAGGGTCGAAGCATCATCCGATTAGCCTATGACAAAGGTTTGATCCCGAAAGAGTTGAATGATCTAGCGAAGTCTCAAGCGTACGAGTTTTCAGCTACTACTAGGACGAGTGGAGTGAAGTTAAGGCAGGGTGTTGGCTTCATGTTGCCTAAAACCACTAAGGCACATGCAGAGGCGGGCAGATTTCGGAGGAAATTCATGGGATCTCGTAATGGGTCGATGGGGAACGACATTGAAATAATCAAGGGCGCCCCAGAGGCAATAAAGCAGATTGCAGTTTCTTGTCCGGCTGATTTCGACGTCATCGTAGACTCTATTTCCAGTGCAGGTGATACCCCCATCGCTATCTCGGAGAATCGTGACATCATCGGTGTGATTCGACTGAGAGACGTGTTAAAGCAGGGCATCAAGGAGAAGATTCAGGACGTAAAGAAGATGAGCATTCGACCAGTCATGATAACTGGAGATCAGCCCCTGACAGCTAAGAGCATCGCTTCAGAGGTTGGGATTGACGAATTTGTTCCCCAGGCGAAACCGCAAGATAAACATGACATCGTCCTGAAGGAGCAACGCAACAACAGGATCGTTGCCATGATAGGCGATGGAACGAACGATGCCCCTGCTTTGGCAGTCGCGGACGTAGGGTTAGCCATGAACTCAGGGACACAGGCTGCGAAAGAAGCAGCGAACATGGTCGATTTGGAATCTGATCCGACTAAGATCATTGAAGTTGTCATGTTGGGAAAGCAGTTGCTGATGACGCGTGGTGCAGTAACGACTTTCAGCATTGCAAATGATGTTTCCAAGTACTTCGCGATCGTGCCGGTTTTGTTCGGAGCGTCTGTTCTTACTGGCGAACTGCGATCTTTGAACATTCTTGGTCTCGGACTGCAAAGCGCAGTATTATCTGCGCTGATATTCAATGCAATCATTATTCCTTTACTTATTCCGTTGGCAATGAAAGGCGTGTCATTCAAGCCTCAGAGCACGATGAGTCTGTTCTTGAAGAACGCGATAACTTATGGTGCCGGCGGAGTGGTAGTTCCGTTTATCGGCATCAAACTCATAGACATACTGCTTCAGGTGATTCACGTTTAGGAGGGCAAAAGAGATGATGAAGAATAATGGAACAACAATAAGAGTAGCATTCCTCTCACTCATAGTGTGTGGACTGATATTTCCCTTAATTGTGACAGGACTTGCCCAACTGCTCTTTCCGACACAAGCAAACGGGGATCTAATAAAACGGAATGGACAAAACGTTGGCTCAAGTTTGATCGCCCAGACCTTTACTTCCCCAATGTTCTTTCACTCTAGAAATGATTCGGCATCTGGCGTGGACCCTGACATAACGGTTGATGTTGCATACCTTCAAATTCCAAGAATAAGCTCTGCCACTGGAATTTCGTCTGCGAACCTAACGAATGCAGTCAATCAAAACATAGAAAGGACATTATTCATCACAGGAGACGAATACGTAAACGTTCTAAACCTAAACTTGTTCCTAATCAGCAAATACCCGAAAGTCTACAAAGACTTCACGTAAGGCTTTCCTAATGTTCACATAGGCTACCTGGAATTTCGCAAGTGGCACACGGTTCGGGATCATGCTCGCGGACAGGCGCGGGAGTTTTTCTATACGGAAGATTTTACGAAAATAATTGAATCGAGAGCAAACCTAGGCGTGATCCAGCGAAGGGTCGAGAAGATCATTTTTATGGATAGAAAACGCTCAAGCGGCTACCGTTTAGTTTTGTCTTTGTTCCTGAACAAGTAGAAGACGAGTAGAATTTCCACAAGGATGTTGCCCAAAGCGAAAACCACTTCGGAGAATTTGCCGGTGCCAAGCTTGACTGAGAAAATGTAGAATACGAGAAGACCGAGCAAGATCCAGACGAATATGAAGTTTCTTGCTATGTTTATGGCTCTTGATTTCGAGCTTGCTTGACGCGTCACTCGAGGTTCTTCGATTTCCGGTTCGCTCTTTACCTTGTTTGAATTGACTCTATGCATCTTCTTGCTGCTTCTGTAAAGGTATAAGCCAGCGACTATCAGAAAGGCAATGCTCCAAGAAATGCTGATGGCCCACCACGTGAAAAGGTCAATGCTCAACAAATATCTCCTCCATTAATACCCACATATCTTGTAGAAGAACACCTTACCTGCGTCCACGAGAAACAGGTAAGTAACTGTCATTAGTGTCACGAGAATCCAGAATTCTGGTGGGAGTGGTACCATCTGCAAAAAGGCTCCAATAGGTGTAAATGGTAAGATTGTGCCGAAGACCACGAATCCTATTATGAATCCAGCGAGCCACTTCCCTGGGCGACTCGTAAGGAACGGTATGCGTCTCGTTCTGATGACGAACATAATCAAGACCTCTGTCCAGAATGACTCAACAAACCATGCACTTTGAAACAGTGCTGCAAGATGATCATGTGGCAAAGCTGTTCCCGCGGCACATCCAAAGACAAAAAGCATGATGCCGAAAGTTAGGAAGTCATAGACGGAACTGAATGGACCGAAGAACAGCGTGTACTTTCTGACGAAGCCTATGTCCCATTTTCTTGGTTGTGTCGTGTATTCTTCATCAACGTTGTCTGTCGGTATCGTCATATTCGACATATCATACAGCAGATTCATGAAAAGTATCTGTATCGCCAACATGGGCATAAAAGGAAGAAAGATGGAGGCTGCTGCCGCGCTGAACATGTTTCCAAAATTCGAGCTCGTTCCCATGAGAACGTATTTTATTGTATTACCAAAGATTTTCCGGCCTTCCACAACACCATCCACAAGCACTGGGAGGTCCTTTTCCAGAAGAACTATGTCTGCGGCATCCTTCGACACGTCAACCGCCGTGTCAACTGATATGCCTGCGTCTGCCTCGTACAATGCGGGAGCGTCGTTGACGCCGTCGCCCATGAAACCAACTGTGTGATTATTCTCTTTCAAAGCCTTGATGATGTCCAGCTTCTGCTCTGGAGTGATCCGAGCAAAAATCGTTGTCTCTTCAACAGCATTCCTGATCTCGGCCGCGCTCATCTGCGTCAATTCTGGACCGACTAGGACTTTCTTGACAGGAACTTCGACTTCTTCACAAACCTTTTTGGCCACAAGTTCATTGTCGCCTGTTAGCACCTTCACGTCTACGCCCATGTCCTTCAGCTTCAATATTGCTGAGTGAGCGTCACCTTTCGGAGGATCAGTGAATATCAGGAAGCCTAAGAACGTTAAGTTCGTCTCATCCTCGACAGTGTTGTAGGTTTTCTTCATGTCCACATTTCTGTAGGCGATTGCGAGAACGCGGTAACCCTCTCGTGAGAGGTTAGAAAACCTTGTTTGAATCGAGCCCTTGACATCGCCTATAGGCTCAACCCCCGTTGACGCTTCTATGTACTGGCATCTGGAGAGGACGGATTCGGGGGCACCCTTCGTGACAAGGATGAGGTCATTGCTTCTTCTGACCACTACTGACATCATCCTTCGCACGTAATCAAATGGTATCTCGCCTACCTTGTTGTAGGACGCGGTACATTCTTGCAGCCCGTTATCGATAGCGTATTCACAAACTGCAACGTCCATCGGATTGCCCGTGACTTTTTCTCCGACGACTGCAGTGTTGCAGAGCAACGAATAGGGCAAGATCCTTGGATCCTTTTCGTTAGTTAGCGAATAGTAATCTGCTAGAGATATTCTTCCTTCCGTGAGCGTTCCGGTCTTGTCCGTGCAGAGTACGTCCATGTTGCCGAAGTCTTCGATGGAGACTAACCGTTTCACTATGACTTTTTTCTGCGCCATTTTCCGTGCGCCTTGAGACAGACTGATGGTGACGATAGCCGGCATGAGCTCAGGCACGAGCCCAACCGCGACTGCGAGAGAAAAAAGCAGAGAATTAACCAAGTTATGACCTAAGACCGCGTTAATCGCGAATATTCCCACCACAAGTGCGAGCGTGAGCGAAAGAAGCATGTTTCCATAGCTTCGAATACCCTTTTGGAATGGGGTTTCGGGGTGAGACCGTAACAGGCTTCTCGATATCGACCCGAACTCGGAGTTTTTTCCAGTCGAAACGACAACTCCTCGGCAGCTTCCGTTTGCCACGACGCTGCCCATGAACAAGTAGTTTGTCAACTGTTGAGGCGTGGGATTCTGAAGTTCAAGGCTCTCTGAAGTCTTCTCAACGGGAAACGACTCTCCTGTAAGTGCCGCTTCATTCGAATTTAGATCTGTGCATTCTGTAATCCTAATGTCAGCAGGAACTATATCTCCAACGTAGAGGGACACGACATCTCCTGGGACCAGGACTTTCGACTCAATTTCGCAGGGCTTACCATCTCTTATCGCAACGGTCCTGATGGACACACGGCTCTGAAGGTCGTGAACGGTTTTTTCTGCCCTGTATTCATTGATGAAACCTAAAGTCACGGCTATTACTATCATCAGGAGTATGCTTATCGCTTGATCAATGGTTGCAAAGAATCCTGATATTACCGCGCACGCGATCAGAATGGCAAATATCGGGTTCTTAAATTGCCTGAGAAGAATTGGGCCCCAGCCGAATCTTCGGCCTTCCAGTTCGTTGTATCCGTAAGTTTTTAGGCGCCTTTGAACCTCTTGTTCGGAGAGGCCCTTCTCACTGGTTTCAAGAGAAACGTAAACGTCAGACGTGGATTTGGACCAGAAGTCTTTCCGTGCATTATCTGTGTTCTTATTCGCCGTACTATTGAATCCGCCTCGATCATGTCCAAATTCCTTGATGAATGCATAGGTTGTTGCTCATTAGAAAATTGCAACGGGGGATTTAGGCATTACGCACAAAAACAGTATTCAACAAACGTTACCGTAGAAATGTGATTATAACCCCTTAAATAGCAGGAATCTGAAGCGTCTAACTAAGGCAGGCAGAGAATGCTTTGGCAGGCTGTCCTAGCAGGTGCCATTGTCACAGTCCTGGGACTGGTTGAATTATATCTTTTCGTGCGCCAAAATATCCATGGCAGGGAGGTTGACTGGAATACCTGATGAAGCCATAAATGAATTGTTGAACGCTGGACCAATTTGCCTGATACTTTTAGTGGTTGGCATTATAATCTTGGCATTAGGCTTCCTACGATAATTCATTGGAATTCTGCTCGATAAGAGAGAGATATTTGTGGAACGAGCGCTCTATGCCGGTTCTTCATGAATGTCAATACGCGTAATATTCGGGTAGGCAGTTCGCAGTTTCTTTTCAATCCTCTTCGTGATTTCATGTGCTTTTTCTATGCCTAGATCCGGGTCAAAGCGGCATCTGAGAACAACGTGTATCTCTCCACCGAATTTTCGGATTTCTATTCCTGAAACGTCTTTAATTTCAGGAAAGTCTTTAGCGACGTGTTCAATGTAGGATTCCATGTCAGTTTCCACGCCTGTCAACTCTCGTGATATTCGTTCCGAGGCTGTTTCGATGTGGATTGTAGTCTCCGACACATTTGGGTCAGTTTTCTTTATTTCTTCTTCAAGCTGGTCAGCCACATCGTGTGCCTGTTTGACCGTCATATTCGCGCTTACTTCAAGATGAAGGTCAACGTCCAATTTTTCCCCTACTTTTTGAATGTGAATATTATGTGCTCCTCTGGCGCCTGGAATTCTATCTGCGAGATCTTTGATGATCCTCCAAGTCTTTTCGCTATCACTAACTGACTCAGTGCTTATCGCAACCCTCGCGGTGGGGTATGCTTTCATAATCGCCTTTTCGACATCAGCCGCAACCTTATGTGCATCTTCCAAACCAAGGTTTTCGTCCAGAAGGACAAGCACGTTAACATCTAGCCTTTTTCCGCTCAGACGTACGCTTACCTGGTCACAACCCCTAACGTTTTTGACCTGCTTCACTTTCCTTCTAATACGGTCCGCGATTTCCTTCTCGGAACGCTCTATCAGAGGAACGGGCAAATTTCCACCAGTCCACTTCTTGTCAGTATCAAGAATATAAAAGTGCACATGAAAAAGTGCTAAGCCAGCTCGCAGAAAAGCGTCAGCCATCAGGTTTTTTGCCCTATATTCTCAACGCGAACAGAGAGAGTTTTCTTGAGATTCTCACGCGATCTTGGTAACTTATCGAGGTTTGATTCCGCTGACTCTTATACTTGCAACAGTGTTTCCTACTTTCTTGATTTCCTCGACAGGTATATCTGACCTCTTCACGATTACTTGCGCGGTGGGATCATTGGCCATGTCTTCAACAGGGAAGAAATTCTCTTCGATGACCGTGACTTCCTGGAAACCAGCATCTTTTATCATCTGAAGGTACTTGTCTTTCATTTCCGCGCCTGCAAGACATCCGACGTATGCCTGAACGCTTTTTCTTATGGCTTCTGGAAGTTTTCTCAGAAGCACAATGTCCGAGACCAGCAGTCTTCCGTTCGGCTTAAGAACTCTGAAAGCTTCTTCGAACACGCGTCTCTTGTTCGGTGACAAATTAATGACACAGTTGGAAATAACAACGTCGACTGTACCATCTGCAACTGGTAGGTTCTCAATTTCCCCGAGTCTGAACTCTACGTTCTCGCGTTTGCCTTTCCTAGCGTTTTCTCGGGCCTTGTCAATCATTTCAGGAGTCATGTCCACACCGATAACCATCCCGTCCTTGCCAACTCTGTTTGCAGCTAGAAAACAGTCGAAGCCCCCGCCAGACCCGAGATCCAACACGGTTTCTCCCTTCTTCAGAGAGGCCAACGCCACAGGGTTGCCGCATCCGAGTCCCAGGTTTGCGCCCTCCGGAACTGAACTAATTTCCTCTTCGGTGTAGCCAATTCGTTTGCTGATTTCCTCGCTCATGCTCGGAGTGTTGCAACCGCATGACGTCGCCGTGCTGCAGCAGGATTTATCCTTCTTGGCGATCTTTGCGTATCCCTGTCGAACGACTTTCTTCACGTTTTCTTCTTTCAAGCTAAGCACCTCCTGAATAATGGTTCATGAAGCTATTTAACCCGTCTCTAGCAGGCTCCCAGATCTCCAAGGCGTAATTCTTTAGCTGCAGGTGCATTTGTCGTCCTCTTCCACCCATTCTTTAACATCCTTTTCGCTTGCCCCGAATGGGCATTCGTCGAAGCTGTCAACGTCTTGTTCGCACAGGGTCGATGCGAACTTATCCATTTTGCCAAAGGCGCCTTTTCTAACAACTCTTCCGATGGCGATTGCCTCAAGGATTTCCTTCTTTTCAACTCCTATTGCTTGGGCTTGAGTGAAGGCTGTCTTAAGGCATGGCTGACAATTCGCCGTTACAGAAGCTCCGACCGCTATCAATAACTTGACTTTATCCTCCATTGTTCTCACCTCCAAGTCATCAGTTGGTCTCCGTAGATCTTTCCACGTGTCTGGATCTGTTTAGCTTGATGACTCCTGCAGCGACGAGCACTGCACCAAAAGCTGTAAAGGCGAAAGGCCATGTGCTCACGCTCTCTTCTATTATTCCAATTTCCTTTAGTACGATCAGAATGCCCCACCCGAGGATGATGGACCCAAAGGCTAGATGGTTGACGCCGCTGTTTCTTGTCCTTGTCTTTTCTTCCATATTGAACCCTTTCTTTTGTTTCTCTACTAACGATTGGAAGTAGAAAACTATTTAAGGCTTCTCTGACAACTACTTACAAGAAGTAGGAGGGCACAATCATGAACATCACAAAGGAAACGGTCGCCCGAGACCGTATAGTCTCCCGACTTAAAGAACTGGAAGTGCCGACCCATGAAGCACTCACTTACGTTACCCTTTTGGCACACCCGGACATGACAGCGGCTGGGCTATGCAAAGAGACAGGTATTCCAGACTCAAAGATCTACTATGCTCTAGATGGGCTGTCCAAGAAGGGCATGCTAATAGTT
>DASPTR010000101.1:0-6387 GCA_035623315.1 Candidatus Acidiferrum sp.
TCACCGGGGGCGACAGCAGGATGAAAGCCAGATTAAAGGTCTTGCCAGACGAGCTGAGAGGAGGTGCATGGCCGTCGCCAGTTCGTGCCGTGAGGTGTCCTGTTAAGTCAGGCAACGATCGAGACCCGCATCCCCCGTTGCTATTAGCCTTTGGCTAAGCACACTGGGGAGACCGCCGTCGATAAGACGGAGGAAGGAGCGGGCCACGGCAGGTCAGTATGCCCCGAATCTCCCGGGCCACACGCGAGCTGCAATGGCAGGCACAATGGGTTCCGACCTCGAAAGGGGAAGGCAATCTCGAAAACCTGCCGTAGTTGGGATCGAGGGTTGAAACCCACCCTCGTGAACATGGAATCCCTAGTAATCGCGTGTCACTATCGCGCGGTGAATACGTCCCTGCTCCTTGCACACACCGCCCGTCGTTCCACCCGAGCGACTTTTGGGTGAGGCGTGGTCTTCCTTGACTGCGTCGAATCCAGGTTTCGTGAGGGGGGAAAAGTCGTAACAAGGTGGCCGTAGGGGAACCTGCGGCCGGATCACCTCCTATGAAAAAGCCTTGAGCAATCTCGGCTGGAGGAGAAGGGCAAGGAACAATCAACAACGCCAAAGCCCAATAATCATTCCGTCCTAGCAGTTTTCCAAAGAAAGCATCTATGGCACGTTTTTACCATTTTTCCCTTTGACAGTCGGCTATTCGTCGTGGGACGGCTGTTCAGCCGCTTCTTTTCTGGCTCAGGCGACAACATGTTTTCTTCGCAGAATTTTTAAGGTCGAAAGAAGCATTATTGTCTTGAGGACCGAGTATGAGAGAAGCAGCTAAGAAAGTAAGGCTAAAACGAGATATTAATGCTGCGACTACCCCGATTAGGAGGGACGAGTATTTTCCGAACGCGTACATTATTGACCTCACGTTAGATTCTGTGCCGGATCATGCGTGGCAGGACATTCTGGATCGCGAGTGGAAAGCAAGTCTGCGCTTGTGGGACAGAAAGTTGTTTGTCGTCGGAGACAAGCTTAGGCTCGTAACCACGCTTGATGACATGGAGAGCAAACTAAACTGGGTTAAGCAAATCATAGAAGACACAAACCGAGGCATCGACGAGTACAATAAGGAGATGGAGGCTCTGGAGGCACAGGCGGAAGAAGAAAAAGGAAAGCGGGCCAGAGAAGAAGGCATGAACATCGATACGATCAGAGATAGCTTAAGAAGAGTGCTCGGAGGACAGAGATAGCCCCAGAGAAAGATTCATGATTCCATCTTGACTCACGACGCTTTCGGTTATCAGCATTAGACTCAAAGACGCTAGTTGCTACTTTTGCTAAGATTTGACGAGGCCACATATCGTTCTCATGAAGCGACAACTATCGCACAGTTGATCATCCTTGGTTGCTTTTCTTTTGCCACATTTGGTGCATGAAGGGCGCTCCACTGTTTCATGCGTTTGAAAAGTACTTTCAGTCATGCCGGTCGAAGGCTAAATCTGTCTTATCTGTCCAAATAGCCTTTATGAATTCTGAATATTGAGGTCACGTGCAGCTCAAAATGGTGAACAGGTTGATTTTATCCCAAACGCAACGGAACAGAATGGCCCAAGCTGGTTCCTAGAGATTCTTTTTAAGAATGCTCGGGTTCTAGCCTTTCAGAATCTCGCCGATTCCATAAGGGATGAGTTCTCTTATTTGTTCAATTGAAGACTTCAGGATGAGTTGCCGCTGTTCTTTGGGTTCTTTTTCTGCTAAAGTCTTCAGGACATGGTCAAACAAGTTCTTGCCGGCGTAGGTCCCAGGCACGACGATTACGTATGTTGGTGTCTTGGTTCGAACAGAGTCAAGAGGCCCACCGACAAAGTGAATCTCTCCGTCTTTGTCAGACAAAAGGCCGATTGCCACCCTGAGCGGAACGTTCCGTTTCCAGTTTCTTTTTCCGCTTACGACGAAGGCTCCACGGCTCACGTACTCTCCTGATGGTCCGCCTTTTCTCAGCTGCTCGGGTCTGACCCAGTACACATCGACGCTCCTGAGTCCCTCACGCCATCCCTTCGAATATGCCGCTGCAAACTCAGCGGCTTCTTCTACGACTCTTTCGTTAGGCTGAGTACCCGAAGTCTTGATGACGACAAATGGGGCGCCCACGACTTCAGCATGGAACACCATGTCGTCCGGAGCGCAGTATTTTTTGATTAGCACTTCATTAGAAACTGCATCTTTGCCTGCTACTACTAGGAATTGTTCGGAGGAAATGAACCAGCGGAACTTTTCAAACCATTCTTTATGTTTGACTTTGCGTCTTGCAATTTCCTCTAGAGCCTCGTTTGGCCTGATATGCGCGAGATGTTGCCCCGTGCTAACATTCATTTCCACGATTGCCAGCTTTTCTTTTGTTTCCTTCAGAGCTGTCTTGGCACCTTCAAGCTTCTGTTTGGCCCGTTTGCTCTTCTCGTAGAATTCAGCGGCATTTTCAAACAGGCTCTTACGAGGGTTCAAACTGAAACGTAGTCCCTCTACATTGACGTTGATCGCGAACGATCTGTCGTCAAAGGATTCGAACAAAGTCCAGGGAGCCATGCCTGTTTTCCTCTCCTCAAGGATTTTGGCCGTTATTGTGCTTCGGTCTTTTCCAGATTGCTTGCTTGATGAAAGTTCGCTTAGCATTGCTTCTAATTCGGCGTTGTGGGCATAGATGGCATCTCCTATTTTCTTGTTCTCTGTGATGTCAGCTTCAGCTTGATTCAGAACGGCTTCTTGGTTCATGATTATTCGTTTGAGCCTTTCAGCTTCTCTTTCAATTTGATCAATTTTCAAGTCAGACAATGCTTTTTCAATGTGAACGGCCTTCGTGTAAAAATCGTCTAAAGCATCGTTGAAGCTTCGCTCTGGTAGGGATTTGAAACCGGAGTCTTCATAGCGCATGAGTCTGAAAGGTGTCACGTCAACAAAGTCTCCCTCAACGTTTGTAACGATAGAGGGCTCCAAAATGCCTTCAACAACACGTGTAAGTAGGCCTAATAACGCGGTGAATATTGCCTTGGTCTCTAGAGGGTTTAGTTCATCGCATTTCTTGTTCTTGTCAACTTCTGCCCTCAACAAGGTTTCTTCGGAATAAGTTCCCCCTGCACCTAAGCGTCGGGCAAGCGCTCTCACGATCTCTATTTTGCCAGAGGCCTTTAATTCTTCTCGTAGCTCGTCTTCAGTTATTTTTAGAGGATTCTTTCCACTTGCGGGTGCGAATTGAAACGCCTCGTCGCGACGAATGTTCCTGTCTCGCATGCTCCTATAGCTTAGTGCTTGAAGGATCTTGCCTTTTGCATCCAAGAGCACGATGTTGCCGTCTCCGAAGAGCTCTAGAACGAGCTGAAAGTCGCCATTGCCTGCCTTCAGGTCAAACGTTACGACACGTTCAAACTCATGTTGCTCAAGATTTGTCAGGCGGGCATTTCGGAGATACTTTCGCAAGGCCATGCAAAACGCAGGTGGTACGAGAGGTTTTTCTACTACGTAGGATGTCAAGTGCAGCCGTTTGCCAGCCTCCATAATCAGATCAGGCACGGGACTATCAGATTTGTGTAGTTTTAGTAGAAGTGTTTTGCCGTCTAGTTGGTAGATGTTGTTAATGCGAGAGTTTAGGATCTTTTCTTTCAGCTCGCGGACGACAGCAGCAACGTCGAAGCTTGAGAAATCTTTGCGCAAGCGATGTCACTGGTAAGAGGTAGGATCTGGAGGGCTATAAATAGACGTTTTTCGAGAAAATGTCTCCGCTTGTCGTGTAAGACTGGGCGTCATTGTCGGGCTAGTTTATTCTGAGCTCGGACTTTAAATAACCACGCTTGCAATTACAGTATTTGGGTGCAAAGATTGTGTCGAGGCTTGTTTTGCGTGGAATTTTTGTGCCAAATGTGACTCCATTTACCCGTGAAGGCAGACTTGACACTAAAGCGCTCAAGGCTTGCGTGAGACTTTGGGTTGAAAATGGAGTTTCAGGCCTGATTCCTTGTGGAAGCAACGGGGAAGCTCCTTATCTTTCGCGACAGGAGAGAAAAAAAGTTATCGAAGCTGTGGTGGACGAGGTCAACGGAAAAGTTCCCGTAATCGCTGGGACAGGCAGCATGAGCACGCAAGAGACTATCATGTTCACTAAGGATGCAGAAGACATAGGGGTGGACGCTGCACTCGTAGTGACACCTTTCTACTATAAGCTGACAAACAGGGAAATCTTGGGGCACTATAGGACCATCATGGAGAGTGTTGACACCGCAATAGTTGTTTATAATGTTCCGAAGTTCACAGGCGTCACCTTGGACCCAGCCATCATTCATCAACTCGCCGCGGAAAATCGACAGATAGTAGGAGTTAAGGACAGCAGCGGAAACATTGAGACAATAACAGAAATAATGAAGCGAGTGGACGGCAAGATTTCGGTCTTGGCCGGATCGGCCGACTTAGCCCTGCCTGCCTTGATGCTCGGAGGCAAAGGAGCAGTGATTGCGGTTGCAAACGTGTTTCCAGCGCTGTGCATGAAGCTTTATGAGGCCTTTAGAAAAGGCAACAGTGAGGAGGCCAAGATTCTGCAAGAACAGATAACATATGCGAACGACGTGCTTGTAAGAAAGCATAACCAGCTCTCAGCCATCAAAGAAGCCTTAAGAATGCAAGGAATACCAGCCGGTTATCCTCGAAAGCCAGCACTAGCCTTAGAAAGCTTAGAAAAGAGGACCATACGAACCCTGCTGAAGACAATAAACGACCCTCCCTAAGAAAAGCTCGCGTCGATCCTTAGATAAGGATGGAAAACCAAAGATGCTAACAAAGAAATCTTCAGTCTGATTGGATGTAACCAAGTCTTGTCTCACATGTGCGTCACTCTTGGACAAGAATCCTCCGGTTCTCTGTCGAACTGCTAGTGTTGTCTCATGCAAAGCTCTTGAAAGTGAGCGTGAGTGATATCCAAGCCTGTTTGATGACCATCGGACTTTCCGTTTAAGCGAAAGGTTTTAAATTAATCGACTTGTCTACTATTTCTGAATCTGAAATATAAATTTCAAAGGCCAAATGCGATGAAACCCTTAGAGAAAGTGTATTGGCTTAGATTTGCGTTAGGCATCGTTGCTGCTCTCGTGTGCGTTGGATTCGGAATGGCAACAGGTACTATTTCGAATGGCCAATTTCTATTAAGCACTTTCATAGATGGTGTGTCTCTGGCCTTGATCGTTTACTTGATTTCTTACTATATCATAAAATCAGTATTCATTACTAAAGTGCAGAAACCTCAGAAGCTGTTCACTACAGGAATAGGGATATACCTTCTTTCATGGATAGTTTTTTGGGTTCTATTTTACACTGTGATCGCTGGGCCTGCTTAGTTTTGTTCTTCTTCGAGAAAGTTTTCCATGGTGGCTTGCTCTTTGTCAGTTCTGACCGTTTCAGGTTCTTCTTTGCCGTTGGCTGCACCGTTCAGGGTGGGTGCGATGGAAATGTTCATTCGGCTTAGAACGCGCATGCAATCTGCCCATGCTGAAAAATATCCCCGGTCAAAATCCCCGTGAAGTTTGTTTCCAACGTGCTCAAGGAACTCTCGCCTACAATAGTGCAGCGCTGCCTTGTCGCCCAAGTCCAGCTTTGCAAAGAACGCGTATGCATCGCCATTTGCTTTGCGGGAGAGAAACATGCCGTACAGAGCCCTAAAATAACCTCTATTCCACTCTGTCTTCTGCATCTTCTGCTTGACCCTTTCTAGTTCCCGCTCGGCTTCAGTAAACTGTCTGCTGACTAAGAGCTGAAAGTAACGCGTGACCAAGACCGAGGGAATAGGCATTTCTAATGACCACGCGGTTTAGTTTTTTCTTCCTCAGAAGCGTCTTCTATGCCATTCTCTGTTATTTTAAATATTTCTTCTCCTTCGGGCAAGTATGGACTTGAAACTAGTCGTGCTATGCGTATTGGTCCGTGTGCCGCCCTTCGCAAGTAAACGCGAGTATGGCTCGTGTGACCTACGATGTGGCCACCGATAGGATGGATTGCATCGCCGAAAAATACGTCCGGCTTGGCCATAACTTGATTCGTTACGACAGCCACAGCGTTGAAGGCTCTGGCTAGGCCGATAAGCTTGTGCATGTGTTTGTTGAGTCTCTGCTGCCTTGGAGCCAGCATCTCACGCCCGAGGTATTCGCTTCTAAAGTGTGCAGTGAGGGAGTCAACGATAATCAGTTTGATATTGTTTTGCTTGATTATTTCATCAGCATTTTCAAGCAGAAACATCTGATGATCTGAAGTGTACGCCTCAGCATAGATGATGTTCTTGACGACTTCCTCTGGATCAAGCCCCAAATGCTTGGACATGGACACGATTCGCTCAGTTCTGAAAGTGTTCTCAGTGTCGACGTACAACACTGA
>DASPTR010000102.1:0-3101 GCA_035623315.1 Candidatus Acidiferrum sp.
TAGCCATAGCAAGCTCTTTCTTAAGGCAGAAGCCACTAAGCACCATTCGCTTCATGCAAGCATCATTCTATAAAGGCATATTGTCTCCTCCTCACAAACGACGAAAATGAAGCCTAGTGAATAAACATGATAAAAAACAAAAGCCAAAAGAACCAAGTCGAAATAAGACACATACAGCATTGGGCATATGCAAAACTGCCCAAGCAAACCGAAAAAGGTGAAGAATTATGAGTCAAGAAGATACGCAAACACAGGGTAAAACCACCAACAAAAGCTCTTCAACAGTCAAAAAACAACAAAACAAAACCAAAATACTAAGCCCTAAGACCGGTGCTCTATCCGTGACTCCTGCAAAAGCACCCACGGCCACTGCTTTAGCAGAACAGCCAATCCGTGCTGAGCTACCCGCCCTTTCATTTCGCATCGTATAGGTTAGAAAACTGCAGATTTTAACTTAATGCATCGATGGCACAAAAGACTTAAACTGCAAAGCATCGTGAAGACTTTGCTGAGCAGCGAGGGTACCCGAGCCAGGTCTAATTAGGCGGGCCAGATCATGCCTAGGACAAGGGGGAGGACTTAAGATCCTCTGGCGAAGGCCTCCGTGGGTTCGAATCCCACCCCTCGCATCTTCATAGAACAAAAAGCATAGGTTTTGTGGAAACCCTCTGAATCTCCATTCGAATTGCCTGCGCAAGCTACTGTATATTTGCAGATGGGGCCAGTTAATCTACTCTCATTTTCTCTGTATGTGCAAACGTTCTTAAGTAAATTCAAATTAACATTTTAACGGCGATTCGTTCTTCTAAGGGACTATTGAGAAGATGGAATTTGGAAATAGTAAGAACGTTCTGAAACCACTCTACAAGGGTTTTACGAATAGGTCATTTTACTTGACGATGCGTGATGGGGTTAAGATTGCCGCAGAACTCGCGCTGCCGAAGAACCTGCAGTCAAGAACGAAAATCCCTGCTCTTCTCTTGCAGACACGTTATTGGCGTTCTCATGACATGCCCTTTCCATTCAAACGATTTGAGCCAATTAATGAGTTCCTGCGAGTTTTCACAGGTTATGGCTATGCCATCGTAATCGTTGACGTTCGTGGCACCGGGGCGTCCTTCGGAGTTTGGCCTCACCCTTGGTCCAAGGACGAGATTATGGATGGAAGCAAGGCCGTCAACTGGATTGTAACTCAACCCTGGTCTAACGGCAAGGTAGGCGCAATTGGAACATCCTACAGTGGAGCAGCCGCAGAGTTTCTCTCAGTCCAAAACAATCCCGCTGTCAAGGCTGTTGCACCAAGGTTTAGCGAGTTTGACGTTTACACTGACATAGCTTTTCCAGGCGGAGTATTCAATGAATGGTTCATAAAACATTGGGCCAACCTTGATCACTTAATGGATGAAAACAACGTCAAAGAGCTTCTCTCGGAACAGAATCGCCTGCTAAAGGAAGTCAAAGATTCTCTCACCAACATTCGACTCCCCAAGGCTTTCTCGACAGAATATCGGATCCTGAGAATCAGCCGCTTTCTGATGAAAGGCGTTAAACCCGTGGATTCTGATAAAGGTCATCAGCTGCTAAAAAGAGCAGTAATTGAGCATCGCGAAAATGGAAGCGTCTATCAATTGGCCCAAGAATACGTATATCGCGACGATAGACGCCGACTCCCCTCTGGAGAATTTAACATCGACGAACTGAGCCCCTTTTCCTTCAAGAGCAATATTGAACGTTCAGGTGTTGCCATATACGGTTGGGGCAGCTGGTTCGATGCTGGCATCGCAGATGCTGTGATCAGAAGATTCTTGACATTCAGCAATTTTCAACTTGCTGTGATCGGTCCTTGGAATCACGGTGGACTCTATCATGCAAGTCCTTACGTGCCGCCTGAAACGCTGACTAACCCGAGCCTTATTGCTCAATGGACAGAATGCATCAGATTCTTCGAGCACTATTTGAAAGGCATAGCAAATGACGAAGTGACACAGAAAACTCTCGTTTACTATACTCTAGGAGAAGAAAGATGGAAAAAGACAAGCGTTTGGCCGCCTGAAGGAAGCACACTTCAACGGCTGTATCTGGCGGCCAACAATTCGTTATCCCGCAATCCGCCGGAGACTGAATCTGGAGTCGATGAATATACGGTTGACTTCGAAGCAACCACGGGAAAGACCAATCGCTGGCATACTCAGTTAGGGTTCATAGTTGTTTACCGAAATCGAGCCGAAGAGGATCGTCGCCTGCTCACTTACACGAGTCCCCCGCTGGAAGTAGACACTGAGATCACAGGTTATCCCATTGTGACGCTGCATATAACATCAACGTGCACCGACGGCGCCTTCTTCGTCTATCTTGAAGATGTGGATGAGTCTGGGAAAGTGACCTACGTTACAGAAGGCATTTTACGGGCAATTCATCGCAAAGTATCAGGAGAATCTCCACCATACAAGCAGCTCATACCCTATCACTCATTCAAGAGAAAAGACTCAATGGCTCTAGTACCAGGCGAAACAGCAGAGCTCACTTTCGGTCTGCTTCCAACCTCTGTGTCCATAAAGAAAGGCCATTGTATACGCATAGCTATCGCTGGCCATGATAAAGACAACTTCATACGCATTCCCTCCAAAGAGTCACCCGTGATCACCGTTGCAAGAAATAGAGATCTAGCATCATTTATTGATCTTCCAATAGTTCAGCACGTGTAAGTACGTGCTCTCTGACTAAGTCTCTACATTTCAGCCTCGTTTGATCCGTTACTCGAGTTTCAGTTCCAAGGTCAAGTTCCTCTTGGCCACTGTGAAGCCCACCTTTTCATAAAGTTTGATGGCTCCCGTTGGGTTCATATCATCCACATACAGCATAGCGTTTCTCATACCAGCATCTTTGAGCACACGCATGCCGTGAAGCATCAAGCGTGCCCCAACACCCTGTCTCCTCTGAGGCTTCAGAACGCCGATGTCCAGAATCCACCCCCATCTAAGGTTCTTCTCTTCGTTGAGACCAAAGTCGATGCCTGTGCCCAAGAAACCCACAGTGTTTCCAGCCTCTTCTGCGAAGAACCACTTCTGCCCCTTGAACCAAGGCATCTCAAAAAGCATATA
>DASPTR010000103.1:0-7691 GCA_035623315.1 Candidatus Acidiferrum sp.
GATGGGCATTTGCTTGGGCGCTCAAATTTTGGCTCTGGGTCTAGGCGGAGACACGCATAAAATGAAATATGGTCATAGGTCGCAGAACCAGCCAGCGTTCGATTTGTTGACTAAGAGGTGCTACATCACCACTCAAAACCACGGGTACGTGGTAGATCCTGATTCTCTGAAGGGAACTGACCTGGAAACGTGGTTCATCAATGCAAACGATAAGACAGTTGAAGCCGTAAAGCACAAGAGTAAACCGGCTTTTGGTTTTCAGTGGCATCCAGAAGCCGAGCCAGGTCCCTACGATACCGCGTTTCTTTTTGATGAGTTTCTAAAACTCGGAAGGTGATGATGATGCCGAAGTTTGACTGGGTACATAAAGTGCTGATTTTAGGCAGTGGCGCCATAAAAATCGGAGAAGCAGCAGAGTTTGATTATTCCGGAAGCCAGTGCCTCAAGGCGTTAAGAGAAGAAGGCATCGAAACGGTTTTGGTTAATCCTAACATTGCCACGATCCAGACTGACCCTCGTTTGGCAGGAAAAGTGTATCTTCTGCCTTTAACGACAGAATTCCTCACAAAGGTCATTGAAAAAGAGAAGCCTGATGGAATTCTCCTAGGGTTCGGGGGTCAGACAGCCCTTAACTGCGGGGTTCAGCTTGAGAAAGAAGGTGCCCTCAAGAAATACGGAGTCAAAGTGTTGGGAACACCTATCAGAGCTATAGAAGACACGGAAGATCGAGAGCTTTTCAAGCAGGCAATGATCAGGGCGAATATTTCGGTTCCGAGAAGCAAGTCAGCTTTCTCTGTTGAAGAATCTGCTGCTTTGGCAGGGGAGATAGGGTATCCCGTCATCGTTCGCGTAGCATACACCTTGGGCGGTAAAGGATCAGGAGTGGCGCATGACGAGAAAGAATTGAGAGAAATAGTCAACCGAGCTCTCGCTCAAAGTATGATCTCTCAAGTTTTGATCGAAGAGTACTTGAACCATTGGAAAGAACTCGAGTACGAAGTTGTCCGAGACAGTGCTGGCAACTGTTTGACTGTTTGTAACATGGAGAACATTGATCCCTTAGGCGTTCACACGGGTGATTCCATAGTCGTGGCCCCATCGCAAACTCTGTCGAACCATGAATACCATCTGCTTCGACTGGCTTCCATAGACGCAATAAAAAGTCTAGGCGTAGTTGGAGAGTGCAACATTCAATGGGCTCTAAACCCCAAATGCTTGGATTTCCGTGCCATAGAAGTGAATGCTCGCATGTCAAGAAGTTCGGCTCTGGCCAGCAAAGCAACCGGGTATCCACTCGCGTACATAGCAGCCAAGCTGGCGATTGGCTATACTCTTCCAGAACTGATGAACAAAGTCACGAAGGTAACAACGGCCTGTTTTGAACCTGCCTTAGACTATGTGGTGGTCAAGTTCCCAAGGTGGGATCTGCAGAAATTCAAGAATGTGGATAGACATTTAGGTCCTCAGATGAAGTCCGTCGGGGAGGTAATGGCTATTGGTCGATCTCTTGAAGAAGCTCTGCAAAAGGCTGCCCGCATGCTCGACACTGGAAAGAGAGGCTTGACCTGTAATTCTGGGGACGAAGATCCGGAGCCGATAGAAGCGCTTGAAGATGCCTTGGCCAATCCTGATGATGAGAGATTCTTCAAAATAATCAAGGCTTTGAAGGCAGGGGTTTCGATCGAAAAAATCTACGATCTCAGCGGGATCGATCCCTTCTTCCTCTACAAGATTGAGAACATCGCGAGAGTGGAGGAAAGGCTTCGGACAATCGATTTTGACGGCACAGAGTTCTTGTCTGTCTTGAAGGAAGCAAAGAGGCTCGGGTTTTCGGATGAACAGATCGCTATCTGCGTGAAGAAAAACGAGATGATCGTGCGAGAAACTAGAAAGAAAGCGGGAATCGCCCCTGCTATTAAACAGACTGATACTCTGGCGGCAGAGTGGCCAGCAAAAACGAACTATCTCTATCTTACTTATGGCGGAGACGAAGATGACGTGGATTTTCAAGCAGGCCACGGCAAAGTTATGGTTCTGGGTGCAGGAGCCTTCAGGATCGGGTCAAGCGTCGAATTTGACTGGTGCGCCGTGAACACGGTTTGGTCTCTCAAAAAGAACGGTATAGATGAGGCCATAATGGTTAATTGTAATCCAGAGACAGTTTCAACCGATTACGACACATCAGACAAATTATACTTTGAAGAATTGACGATCGAAAGAATACTCGACATTTATGAAAAGGAAAATCCACTCGGATTGATAGCAAGCGTCGGCGGCCAAATTCCGAACAATCTCGCTCTCAGGCTGACTGATTCAGGTGTAAAACTTCTCGGCACATCGGCCAAAAGCATAGACCTTGCAGAAGACCGGGCAAAGTTCAGTGCCCTGCTGGATCAGCTTGGAATTCCTCAGCCAGAGTGGGAGGCGTTCTCAACATTAGACGAGCTTGAAACATTTGCCGGCAGAATAGGCTATCCTGTTTTGATACGACCGAGCTACGTTCTATCAGGATCTGCTATGAGAGTGGCATATTCAAAAGAAGAATTGGAGAATTTCCTCAAGCTTGCGACTAGACTTTCCTCAGATCACCCAGTCGTGATTTCCAAGTTTGTCGAGAATGCAAGAGAAGTTGAAGTTGACGGCATATCTGACGGAGATGACGTGTTGATAGGAGCCATCATCGAGCACGTTGAAAATGCTGGTGTACACAGTGGAGACGCGACGATGAGTATTCCCGCTCAGACGCTGACAACTGACGTGCAGGAAACCATTGAAAGCTTCACACGCAAGATCGCAAGGACCTTAGAGATCAAGGGGCCATTCAACCTTCAGTATCTTGTGAAAGACGGTGAAACATACGTGATCGAATGCAACCTGCGAGCATCGAGGTCCATCCCGTACGTGAGCAAAACAAGAGGCGTCAACTTGATAGAACTCGCAACGTCGGTAATGCTAGGCAGAAAACTGAAAGATATCGGCATAACCGAACTACCGCCCTTCAGACACGTGAGCGTCAAGGTTCCTCAGTTCAGTTTCATGCGGCTAAGCGGGGCAGATCCTGTTCTCGGAGTCGAGATGTTGAGTACTGGCGAAGTAGCATGCATGGGGGAAAGCTTCACAGATGCTCTTTCAAAGGCGCTCAATTCGGCAGATTTTAGGATTCCGCCAGTTGGAGGTTCGGTTCTAATAACAGTAGGGGGCATGGAACTGAAAAAACGGGTCGTGCCTTTGGCCAAAGAATTGACCGACAAAGGTTTCAAGATCTACTCGACAGAACACACGGCTGAAGTCCTGAGTAAAGCAGGGGTCAAAGACGTCTCCGTACTGCACAAAGTCAGGGAAGCTGAAAGGAAACCAAACATAACTGATTATCTTCAAGGCGGCAAAATCGACTTGGTCATCAACATACCGGTTTTGAAGACGGCGGAAGATCAAGAGGAGATTTTGAAGGATGAGTACACAATTCGACGATTAGCTGTCGAATTCAACGTTCCAGTCCTTACGAATCTTCAATTAGCTTCAGCTGTTACAAAAATGCTGGACCAAAACGGTGAAAGCAAGCTGACTATACGTTCCTTAAATGAATACATGGATAGCCTCGCATGGAAAGCTTGGTAACGTCTTGATCTGCCCTACTTGAGTCGTAGCTTCCAGAACGAAAATACGCTCCCGATAAATCCGAAATGCATACTCGTGATCAATTTCTCTTCTATTTGATATACACGCTGGAAATCAAGAAGTTTTGAATGTGAATATTACGAAATGTTGGAGACTATGTGCTTTCTAAAGATCAGCGGCTTCCTTCTTTGCTAAGCCCAGTTTTAGGGCGGCATTCATGAATTTCTCTGTTGATTTTGGGCGGAAGACTATCTTGTTGGGGTACAATCTTGTTACGAGTGATGTTACCCAGATTCGTGTTGGCAGTGGGTCCAGAATGGATAGAGTGATCTGGTCTTCTTCCTGAGGATGCCTTGAAGGTATTTTCCAAAAACCGAGTAACCGTTGCTTTCTTTCCCGTGTGATACTGTATCCTAATATCTGATGCGGTTCATAGTGTTTGTGGAAGTTCAGGAATGGAGCTTCGACGTAGAAACTTTTGTCTGACAAGCATATTTTGACGTAAGCAAGGGCGAATGAGGAGAACACAGCCACGACTGTCACTGCTATTAGAAGAGCGTAGAGCCATGGAAAGCTCGGAATATAAGTTGGTGCCTGAGAAATGATGACAAGTATGGGAATCCAAGAGAGGAAGGCCCATCTTCCTCCGATGTTCTGTTCAAATTGAATGTTTTCGATATAAGAAGCCTGTTTCCTCTTGTAGATTGAATGCAAGAGACTCATAGTGCCAAGCAAAATTGGTATTGACGCGTACATTAGCACAGGATGTGCGTACAATGGAGCTGTGACGAGCACATCGCCGTATACGAAGTATCCTGAGGGTTGTGAGATGTAGACTCTCCAGATCCCTAATTCCGTCACAGGATAGTCTACGCTTACAGTTTCGTTTTGCCATTGCGCCAAGCTGGTTCCGTTTGGTGCGTCGATTATGACGGTGACCGGTTCAATTGATCTCGCGTGAATGTGGATCGTGTTCGGCACCTCGCTTATAGTGATTTCACAGTAGTCGGGCGCCAGTCCTCCTACGACATTGCCACTCATGGATACTCCCGCTCCTCCACCAGCGTAGTAGACTGGTATGTTTTGCGCGTATACGAGAAGCGTGATTCCTAACGTCAAAAGTATTGAGCCTAGAACTGCGAAGATTGGCCAACGTATTGCCATCATTTAATCACGAGTGACCTCAATCTAAATAACTTTCGCTTCTAATGCCTTTAGCAATCAAACCAATGGGTCTAGTTTACCAAGTCAGGTAGAGCGCGCGAAACTCCAGACCGACTTCGCATGTTCATGGGTTTCTTCTGGCGCGTGCTAGAAATTGGAAGTTTTGTTGTAGGCTCGAAACTCTCATATTTAGGCACTGTCTAGAGAAATTCTGGGTGTTCAGGTTTGAACGAAAAAAAGGTCGCAAGGAAAATCGTTGCTTTTGCACTCGGACTAGTCTGCGTTATCTTGGTGACAAATCTAGCCTTCGCAGTTGTCATAGTAGATAGTGGAGATAACATCTTTCCATCGTTACGCTACGAAAACTTGATTCTGAAGTTCCAATCAAACCAACTCGACGGCATCGTTAAATCAACACTAGGATCCACGCGGCTACTCGATTATTCCGCAGTTAACACTTCAGCCGACACCATGTGGGTTTCGCCTTCGTTCATAGACAATAGCGCCTTCATACCAGGCTACACATTTAATGCAACAGTGTGGCTTAACATGACTGAAAATGTTTTTGCCTACGAGATCGGCCTTCTCTACAACCGAACTCAGCTCAAGTGCACTCGTGCAGGCTACACGGCAGGAGTCACAAGCAACTACTTCGCGGGCCATCATGCTCTGTCGCCTGAGCTCGATATCGACAATAGCACCTTAGGCAACGGAAGCGTTGCAGCGGGCGAAACCTTAGAGGGCAGCGACTTCATTCCAGGACCGAGATGTGCAAGCCTAATCTGGATGGAGTTCCAAGTGCTGAGCAAAGGTGACAGTACGCTTGACATCAGCACGGAAGTTTCCGACGAGACGTTTGTTCTGGACACGAGTCTACACACCCTTAGCATCGCAGTGTATAACTCTCAGATCGCTTCTTCCGCAGGTAACGGTGGAGGCGGAAGGTTCATGGGCTTGAGCTGGTGGCTTTGGACGGCTATTTTGGCAGCCTTAATAGTTTTAGTATTGGGAGTGGCATTCGTCCTGCGAAGAAGAAAACGTTTAACGACCAATAATCCTCCAAAGCACACACGTCAACGGGCTCATTGAACCTTTACTAAGCCGGTCATGCCGATGGTGGCGCCGTCCAGGGGAGAATTATCTTCTTCTGTTTGTCCATTTCTCTCCAGTAGTCCCATTCTTTGTCCGTCATTTTTTCTATTTCTTCGATTTGATTATCCGTCAGGTGTTGGAACCTCTTCTGCATCTTCAGATAACCCTTCACATGCTTCCTAGGCTCTGGCTTGTAGTTCAAGCTGAACTCGCCGTTTTCATACTCCCATGAGACCCAGAGTCCAGTTTCCAAGGCGCTTTTGCTTAGTTCAATAGTGTATTTTGGATCGGCGAACCACCCCTTCGGACAAGGGACCAACAAGTGGATGAACGTGGGACCGTTGGCTTCCAAGGCTTTCTTCACCTTGTTAATGAAGTCTAGAGGCGGATACAGCGTGGCTGTGGCAACATATTTAACGCCCGGATGAGCGGCTATGGTTAGAGCCACGTTTTTCTTCATTCTCAGGTTGCCTGTTCTTTTTATTCTACCCGTAGGTGTGAACGTCGTAGAAGCTCCCCAAGGAGTCGAGCTTGATGCCTGAATTCCCGTGTTAGCGTAAGATTCGTTATCGTACATTACGTACAAGAACCTCTTGTAATCGTAGCTCATGGCCATCGACAATCCTGAGAAGCCCATATCGCTGGTTCCTCCGTCTCCACCGTAGACGACAACGTTAACGTCTTCTTTCTTCCTTTTTCCCTTCATCATCAGGATCCTGAACGCCGCTGCCGTTCCGACGCCTGCGGCTCCTCCCGCGCCGAGCTGTGTGTGATACCATGGCACAGCATAGGGGGAAGACAGGAACTGATGGCCGTTGGCCACGTACATGCATCCTGTCGGACCGAGGACAACGGTTTTGGGACCTGTTGCCTTGAGCAGGAGACGGTAACCTAAGGCTGCCCCACAACCCGCGCACGTTCTGTGTCCACTGGTGTAGAAGTCCTCTGCTGGAATGTCCTTGACTGATCCGATCAAAGTGTTTTCGCTCATAGAGTTTCGCCTCTTAGCGTGGGCCACCATACATGTTTCTCAACTGTTCCTTTCTTTGCGCTCTTTTGTAACAGCGTGGCAACCTCCTCGAAATGCTTGACAGAAGGTTCCCTTCCGCCGACGAACATGAAATCCATTAACAGCGGACGCAGACTGCTCTCGTACAGCGTTGATCTAATTTCGTTAAACAACACGCTTGAAGACTCTGCTGAGCCGAAGGAATATGAGAAATCAAGTATTCCTACGGCCTTGACGTTTCTGAGGACCTCGGTGATTTCGCGGCTCGGGAAGGGTCGGAAATATCGCAGTCTGAGCACGCCGATTTTGACGCCTTGTTTTCGAAGCTTCTCTGCGACGTACAACGCGTCTTTGGCGTATGCTCCCATCGTCACGATCGCTATTTCCGCGTCCTCCATGTGACGCTGTTCGACAAACGGTGAATACTTTCTTCCGACCGACCTCGCATAGTCCTTCCAGGCTTCTTGTATTGTATTTTCTGCCTCCGCCATCGCCGTGTCCACAACTTTTCGCAGTTCCGGGCCTATCAGTGAAGGAGCTATGTGTTGCGCCTTACTTACTGGTCCGTAGGCAGGATCGACCGGGTAGAGCGGCTTGTACGGAGGAAGAAACTGTGTAACTTGTTCTTTGGTCGGAGGCTCAACAGGCGTTGAAATGTGAGTTATTGCGGCTCCGTCTACGGCCACAAAGTGTGGAAGAAGCACCTTTCGATCTTCCGAGACTCTGTACGCGACTAAAGTCATGTCCAAGGCTTCCTGAGGATCTTTAGCCCACGACATGAGCCAACCGTGATCTCTGAAGGTGAAAA
>DASPTR010000104.1:0-19177 GCA_035623315.1 Candidatus Acidiferrum sp.
CCTATAATACCAACACGATAAATCCAAATTAGCATTTAAGTTCTTTCATTGATCCAGAGAAGCCTGAAAACTGCATTTTTGCGAGAATCTATCGTGACTCGGCGCAAGGCGTCTTTCTACAAGCATTGGGGAAAGCGTCAAAAACTTCTAGGCTTTAGATGTCGTATTGCAATTCAAACGTTGAAATCGGATGGGGATCAGCAAGGACATTAAGAAAGTACGCTTTCGAGTTGTTGGTTTGAATATTCCTAGCATGCTATTTCGATTGGGACTCGGCTTGGGTGACGATCGAGTCAAGCTGTTCCTTATTGATCGCTAGTCCGTGCAGGAACCTTCCTCGAAACTTGGGGTCTTTTAGAAATGTTTTCTTGGTAATTAAAGGTTTTTCAAACTTGATGACATACTTGAAAACTATGGCTTCTTTCCATTTTTCGGGTTCAAGTCTTTCCTCTTCGGGGAGCTCATTCTGCTTGCAGACTTTTTCTATTATTCCATAACCTATGACGGCGTCTCCAGATTCGGTCTTGTGTATGAAGATTATGCCCTGATCGGCCTTCCAATTTCGGCGAAGGTTCGTGAGGTAAATCGCCATGTCGAAAACATGGCTGACCCAATAATCTGACGTGATTCTAAGAACGTATGCTGCAATCTCTGCCATTTGGCCTCTGACAATCACGTAGAAGCAAGGAGTGTATTAAAGATACGGGCAATAACGTTAGAGGTGATGATTGTGCGTTCAATTCAGATGGCAAGGATCGCGTGCGTTCTTTGTGGGCAAGTTTTAAACCGCTCGGTTTTGTAATTGTGCGTTGGTGACTGTTGTGACGAAGCTGCTGTATCTTGAAGATAGTTATTTGCGTGAATGTAACGCGACTGTTGTTTCCGTGAAAGACGACAAGTACGTAACGTTGGACCAAACCATCTTCTATCCCAAAGGTGGAGGTCAACCGCACGACACTGGAAAGCTTGTTAGGAATGCTGAAACCTTTAACGTTGTTTATGTGGGCAAGTTTTCTGGCGAGGTTAGTCATGAGGTTGATCATCCAGGTTTGAAAACTGGGGACACTGTCCGATGCGTACTCGATTGGGAAAGACGATACAAACTCATGCGAAGTCACACTGCAGCTCACTTGTTCGCCTCGTTGTTATGTGTTGGAACTGGGGCTCTAGTAACTGGCAATCAACTTGAAATAGACAAACTTAGGTTTGACTTTAGCCTAGAAAAATTTGACCCGCAGATTCTAGAAGAGTACGTAAACAAGTCGAATGCTCTATTACGTACGGACACGCCTGTGCGATGGTTTGAGTTGCCCCGAGAAGAAGCCTTGAAGATACCTGGCGTTGTGAAGATGGCAGAAGCCTTTCCACCCGAGATCCCACGCCTACGTATCGTGGAAATCGTTGGCTTGGACAAACAAGCCGACGGTGGCACACACGTTAGAAACTTGAAGGAAGTAGGTCAGATCAAAGTTCTGAAGACTGAGAACAAAGGAAAGAGCAATAGACGAATCTATTTCACGCTGACTTGATCTAGAACGGTATCCAAGTCTCGCGTGATCCTATGCTCTGTCAGATTTAAGTAATGAAGAGTGGGTCTTCAATGTTTGAAATCGTGTCACTGCTATGTTCTATTTTACCAGCAAAACTGACTTATTCGTGTAGTGAATAACATGATCGCTTACGCTTCCAAGCATTAATCGTCTTATGGTGCCGTGCCCTTTGCTTCCCATTGCGATGAGGTCGTAGTCTCCATCATTTGCAATTCTGATTATCGCTCTAGCAGGGTCACCTGATTCGAGCTTTTGATCAACTCTTACTCCTTCTGCTCGGCTGGCCGCACGGGATAAAATCTGATTTCCAATATCCTTGCTTAATTTCGGTTTCATGCTGAACAAATGCGGTTCCAACACGTTCAACAGTGTAATTTTTGCATCTGTTTTCAGAGCCAAAGCCTTCGCGCATTCCCAAGCTTTTTGCGCGAACGCTGAGCCATCAATAGGAACAAGAATCTTTTCTATTTTGCTTCTTTCTCGGGCGATCAGCACTGAAGTCTCAGCATGTAATGACACTCTTCTTGCTACGCTTCCCAACTGAAGCGCTTCTTTGTGTTCACCGCTCGACCCCATTGCTATCAAATCGTATTTTCCGCTCTCCGCCTCGTTTAATATGGCCTCAGTTGGATCAGCATTTTCGATCTTCTGATTGGCCTCTACGCCTTGTTGTTCGAAAAGAGCCACTGCGTCAGCGACCATGGTTTTTCCTTTTTCATTAAGAGATTCTCTAATTTCGTCACTGAGTCCTTGCGGCAAAGAAGGCTCAAAGTGCGCTCGATCCTCAACGTACTCTATTGGGGCGTTTCCCCCCGCCGCTCCTACAGGAACGTATTCGGGCTCCGTTGGCGAGGATCCTGCCAATGGCAGATTCATCAATTCGTGGGAGACGGCATGAATGACGGTTACTTCAGACTTGAAGTTCTTGGCCACAAGTGCTGCAAGTTCTTGAGCAATGACGGACTGGGCGGAATCATCAATCGGAACAAGAATTTTATTGAACCATTTTTGGCTTTCCAAAGTTGTTTCACCCAAATTGGCTATTCTCTACTGTTGAATATTAACTTTCGCACTTAACGCTGCCTTTAGGCAATTACTACGGAACGTGCTTGCCCGACTCTTGTTTCATTATTTGCCAATAGCCGTTGCGTAATTTGCCCTCATCTTAGAAACTTTGCATCTTTGGTTCAAAAACTTAAGAACTAGAAATGCCACATGCGCATAATCGCCGCCATTAAATAGAGCAAGGGACATGCGATGTCTTCAACGTTGCCAGCTAACAACGAGTCCATTCCTAGTTTCTCGCCGATTGATATGTACACTTTTAAGATGTCAGATCTTGCTGGCATACGCGTCTATTCAGATACTAGGCCTCATAAATGGAAAATAGCTAACTTGCAAAAAGGCCTTGTCCTCTTATGCGATGGAACTGAGATGGTGGGAGAGGGATCCGGTTTCGGGTTTCCTGTTCTCCTTTGTTCGGATGAGACGTATTTTTCAGGGACTTCGAAAACATCACTTTCTCAACGTGGCAATTCGTGGATTATTCAAAAAGAGTTTGTAATGGACAGAACAGTCAGGAACAGATTCAGAAACGTCAATTTGGAAAATCGCAAGGTTCGAGGCTTTTTTGGGTATTTATCCAACATTTATCAGACGAATCCCCGTTTTCGGTTCTTGGCACTTAAGAAGCTGACTGGAAAGATGAACATAAGTACCACTTTTGTTGACTCTCTATCATTGGGCAGAGTGATAGTGACTTACGCAATTGATAAAAACCAGATCAGAGTGAGAGCCGATTTTAGACATTTGGAGACTGATGGAATACAAAGGATTTTCATTCTGAACGAACAAGGTTCGAGATTTTTCAGAACATATGCTGATTCCGATGAAATACGACTGAACGATAAGAGAATAGGCGCCTGGGACAAGATAGACGCCTCATGGGCCAGCCTGATTGCTCCGCAAAGTGGTTTGGGCTTCCGGCTGTGGAAACTGCAAAACTGTGTCTTGCGCAGAGGACGAGAATTTCTGGAGAATTCTCTGGATTGGGTCGGATTAGATTATGAGGTTAGCCCTAAAACTGCTGTTCTGGAGTATGTGATCGAGATTCTGGAGTATGATTGAAAGTTGACTAGAGTCACGTTGATTTATCCTTATTTTCGGCCTTCGAATGATGATTCGATTTTCAGGTTTCCGCCCCTAGGGCTAGGCTACATAGCATCATACCTGAAAAGGCAGGGAATCTCAATCGAGTTGGTCGATTGCACCTTTCTAAGCGAAGCTGCGGCTTTGGAAAAAATCAGACTGTCGCGCCCGGACATCGTGGGAATTCAAATCATGTTCTCAATGAAAGAAAAAGCTCTTCGGATGGCCCGTGCACTTAGGAGAGAGGTCACATTGCTTGTGGCGGGTGGGCCTCTTCCGACTTCGAATCCTGTGGAATTTCTTGACTCATTCGATGTAGTAGTTATCGGGGAAGGTGAGCAGACCATTCTTGAACTTGTCGAGGCTGTTCAAGGCAAGGGAGGGTACGAGAACATTCGTGGAATCGCTCTTAAGCAGAAAGGTCAAATCGCAGTTACCGCTGCCAGGGGCTTCATCGAAGATCTTGACGCTATCCCATTTCCCGCCAGAGACATGTTTGACAATGACTCATACAAGAAGTATTACTTGAAAAGGTTCGGCTACTCAACGACGTCAGTCCTAACATCGAGGGGTTGTCCGTTTCAGTGCGATTTTTGCAGTAGACCCGTATTCGGCAACAGGTTCAGATCAAGGTCGGCAGACAACGTGGCAGATGAGGTTAGCGTGGTGCATGAACTCGGTTATGGGAGAATCTGGTTTGCCGACGACTGTTTTACTCTAATCCGAAAGAGACTTGTTGACATCTGCCAAGAATTAATCAGAAGACGCGTTGACGTAGGATGGGAATGCCTATCCCGAGTAGACACTGTGGATTCAGAAGTCGCCGAGAAAATGAAGAGGGCCGGATGTGTACGAGTATTTTTTGGAATAGAATCGGGAAACGATTCTATCTTGAAGATTATGAGAAAGCAGGCCACGACGAAACAGGCCGAGGATGCCGTTAACGTCTTCAAAAGAGCCGGCATTCAGGTCGGAGCATTTTTCATCGTGGGATATCCGGGTGAAAATGACAGGACGATTCTGGACACGGTGAGATTTGCGTCATCACTTCCACTGGATTATCTATCGTTTACTTTTCCGTATCCGATTCCAGGGACGCCTCTTTTTAGCCGCTTGAAAGACATGATGCTATTCAACGAATGGGAAGAACCCTCAGGCTTTCACCTCGTGAAACACAAACTGCTCTTCCGCTCTGCTTTTTCCGAAAATAAACTCAAGTTTGCCATCTTCAAAGGCATGACGCAGTTCTACCTACGAAAATACTTGGGAACAAAGATCTATAACATTTTAGGCAAACCATACGAACACACTACTGACACCATCTACAACATTCTGAACTGACGTTTCTAACATCCTTCACAAATGATTTCAAGGGATCGATCCATTTGACAAAATCTGAGATGCCAACGCGCGGGCACGGTCAGTCAAGAATAGTCTTATAAACCGTTTAGTGCAATACCACCCGGTGAGTTTGTTTGGAAGGATTTACAGAATACAAAACTAGAGAATTCTGCAACGATGTGAAATGCCCTGTTCAGGGAGTGCTCAACGAGTTAAAGGACAAACCTGAGGTTCATGAACTGATTAGGCAGACTTGCAGGACTGCGTGTCGGTTCACCGCGTGGCAGTTTCATCATTGGCTCATCGAGAAAGGTTATTTAATCGTTAAGCGAAATGACAAGGCTGAGCGATAATTATGGATTGGGGTATGAAAAACAGGCTATCCCGCTTGATCCAGAAAGATGGCAAGGCACTTTTCCTACCTATCGACCATGGATATTTCCAAGGGCCAACTCATGGTCTCGAGAAACCTGAAGATACAATTAGACCTATTTGGCGTTATGCAGACGGCCTGATGATGACCCGCGGCGTCCTTCGCAACTGCATTGAGCCTGCCTTACCTAAACCTATCATATTGCGAGTGTCAGGCGCAGTGACTGTAACTGGCGAAGACTTGGCCAATGAAAGCGTGGTCACGTCGATCCAGGAAATCATTAGGTTAAACGCAAGTGCCGTGTCCATGTCCGTCTTCGTCGGATCCAAATACGAAAACAAGAGCCTTGCCAATTTGGCGAAGCTGGTTGATGAATGCGAAGATTATGGTATCCCCGTCATGGCGGTAACTGCGGTTGGAAGAGAACTCGAGAAGAGAGAAGCTCGATATCTAGCACTTGCAGCGCGAGTTTCGGCGGAAATCGGTGCCCGCGTCGTGAAGACTTACTACTGCAAGGAAAACTTTGAGAAAGTCGTAGAAGGCTGCCCAGTCCCAGTCGTGATTGCAGGTGGACCAAAAGCTGATACGCAACGTGAGGTTTTTGATTTTGTCTACGACGGCATGCAAAAAGGAGCGATTGGCATAAACCTAGGCAGAAACATCTGGCAGACGGAGCATCCTGTTGCAGCTATTCGAGCCATAAGAGCACTTGTGCACGAAAAGTTCAACGCTCAAGAAGCTCAGAACCTTTACGAGCAAATAGTTGCCGGCAACACATAGACTGGCTTTTCGGTGAACTGCATGCTTGTAGCCGTGTATTACACCAATAGAGACGTTCGACTACAAGAAATGCCTATTCCCGAAATTGGAGCTGGCGAGTTTCTTTTAAAAGTCATGGCTTCAGGCATATGCGGAAGTGACGTAACTGAATGGTATCGCGTTCCACAAGCGCCAAGAGTACTAGGTCATGAAGCGACAGGTATCGTGGATAAACTTGGGAGAAACGTGACGAAGGTTAAACTTGGCGACCGCGTTTTTGTCTCCCATCACGTGCCCTGCAACAAATGTTACTATTGCCTTAGGGGGCATCACACGGCTTGTGAGACACTTCACAAGACAAATTATTATCCAGGTGGGTTAGCGCAGTACATTCGCGTGCCCAAGATCAACGTTGAACAAGGCGTGTACCAATTGCCAGGAGGTATGTCTTTCGAAGAGGGCACGTTTATCGAGCCGTTAGCCTGCGTAGTTCGTGGTCAAAGGCTTTCAACGCTCCAAAAAGAGGATACACTGTTAATCTTCGGCGGCGGATTAGCTGGAATTCTGAACACTCAACTAGCAAAGGCTAGGGGCCTCCGGAACATCATCGTAGCTGACGTCAATCCGTACAGAATGCTGCAGGCAGAGAAGTTTGGAGCCCACCATACGATAGATGCCAAAGAGAACATTCCAGAAAAACTGAAAGAACTCAACGGTGGACGTCTTGCGGATCAAGTAATCGTATGCACAGGAGCCACGCAAGCTTCCTTGAAGGCGTTAGAGTGCGTAGACAAAGGCGGAACTATCCTGTTTTTCGCAGTACCTGATCCGACTGTGCGAATTCCCGTGCCGATCACTGAATTCTGGAGGAACGAAATTACGATGAAGACGAGTTATGGTGCTGCGCCTCAGGACTTGGAGGAATCACTCACTATTTTGAAGCAGAAGAAAGTGAACGTGGCAGAAATGATTACGCACAGACTGGATATTCACGACGTGGCTGAAGGCTTCAGGCTGGTAGCTTTGGCTGGGGAATCGCTCAAGGTGATCATTGAACCCAATAGAAAATGAGCCACATTAATGGCGCAAGTGGGTTTGGGATAAGATACCGCTCCTCCTCAATAACCACGTTAAACTTATAATCTGAAAAATTCCAATAAAGACAGCGTGGGAAAACCATGGGTCAATATGAAGACACCTTAAAGGACATTCAGAAAACTCTTGGCTTAGTACCAGGCTTCATGAAAGCTATTCCAAAAGATGTACTAATGCAAGATTGGCCTCTGATGAAGAAATATCAGGCAGGAGAATCTGAGATCCCAGCCAAGTACAGAGAATTCATCGGGCTTGCAATATCGGCAAACATCAAATGTCCCTACTGTGCACTCATGCACACTGGGATGGCTACACTAAACGGCGCCACGGACAAAGAAATAGCCGAAGTGGCCTTTCTCGCAAGCTTCACAGCAAGGTGGAGCGCGATGCTGCACGCTCTACAATACGACTACGAAACCTACACGAAAGAAGTTCATCAAATAGCAGAACATGCAAAGAAGATCTCCAAAAAGAAATAGAATCAAACAGATGAAGAATCCACCCAAACTTTTTTTTAAAGCTAGTTATGATTTTGCCGAATAGGTCATTACTGAACACAAATGCAAGCTTCAAAAAGAGTTAATTATGACAAAATAAGGTGGTTATCTAACTGTGGTGAGAAGTCTGACTTCAAATTCTCCCTTAGATGATTGGAAATTCCTCATTGGAACTTGGAAGGGCAAAACCAAGGCTGGACAGTTTGGTGAGAAGGGCGTGATTGAGGGCAGGGCAGTGTTTTCACGTGAGCCCAGCGGATCTTTTATCATGGGAACTGGCGAGAACTGGTGTGAAGGTCGTTTGCTCAACAAGAGCATTTCGATCCTCTTCTATGATGACGGCGAAAAAAAGTTCAGACGCAAGACTTTCTTTTCGTATGGTTTTGTCAACAACGAAGTAGAATGCTCAAAAACGAAAGACATGATAAAATTCGACATAACAACTGAACCCTTGTCGAAGCAGGTCGGTCCGGGCATGCTGTGGCGCTCTACCATAAGGAGGATTTCAGACACGAAAATTGCGACGGGTCTGGAAATGGCGAAGCCTGGGCAAGAATTCAAGAGCTACGGCGAATCAGTACTCGAGAAAACAAAATAGAATCAGACAAATCTGTCAGAATCGTTATTGTGCCCTAGAGATGCATGCAACGCCTTTTTAACCTCATTGACTCGCTTTGGTTGATACTTATCGGGCGTAGCTTGCGTAAAACGGCGAAGCATGCGGATGTTGAAGAAGGCTTAAATTGACCGATCGTTATTTTCAAATCGAAATGGACTCTTCAGAGTTAATGCTAATTGCTTTGAGGTTTAATGAGAGGATAAACCAGCAAGATCCAGATGGTCTGGCTGAACTAATGACCGATGACCACATGTTCATAGACAATGGAGGAAACGTCACCAAAGGCAAAAATGCCATGAAAGAAGGTTGGAGAGAATTCTTCAAGAAATACCCTGACTACAGAAACAAATTCACAGGTGTAACAGTTCAGGACAATGTCGTCGTCATAGTAGGCTATTCCACGTGTTCTTTCAAACAGCTTGACGGCCCAAACCTCTGGACTGCAAAAATACGAGGCGGTCGTGTCTCAGAATGGAGAGTATTCTGGTTGAACGAAAGGTAAACAAATTACCATCCCCTCGCTGAACACATTTTCTCCAGGATGCATTGCCCTTGCGAACAAAAACGTTATAGAGCCACGGGTGCAGAGTATTGAATAAGCAGGAGCCACTGCCTTCCAATCGTATTCAAGGTTTTATGGGGGGAACGAGTGCAGAGATCCTATTCAAAAATGCTCGGGATCGTCGGCAAGCCTAACACTGGGAAATCAACGTTCTTTTGTGCGTCGACTTTGGCACCAGCCGAAATTGCAAACTACCCTTTTACGACGATAAAGCCGAACAGAGGAGTGGGGTATGTCAGAAGTCCGTGCGTTCATGAAGAGTTCAACGTTAAGGACAATCCTGCAAACTCGCTATGCATGGACGGCGTGCGACTAATTCCAGTGGAGTTCATCGATTGCGCAGGACTCGTGCCTGGAGCATGGGAAGGAAGAGGTTTAGGAAATCAATTTCTGGATGAAATTCGGAAGGCCGATGTATTGGTTCATGTGGTGGATGCCTCGGGTGGAACAGACTCCGAAGGAAGACTCTGCAAGCCTGGAGAACATGATCCCCTCGAAGATGTCAAATTCCTTGAACACGAAATCACGATGTGGATCGCCAACATCCTGAAAAAAGACTGGCCGAAAATCGCCAGAACAGTTGAAGCCGAATCCAAAGATCTCTTCTCGATGCTAGAGGAACGACTGAGCGGTCTGTCAATAAAGCGAAATCACATAATTGAAGCAACAAGAAAAGCAGGGCTAAACGCAGATAGAGTCACGAGTTGGAATGACGACGATTTCTTAACATTCGTAGACACATTAAGGCAAATAGCTAAGCCAATGATAATAGCAGCGAACAAGATGGACATGCCGTGCGCTGAGGAAAACCTCGAAAAATTGAAGAAATCAAATAACGTTGTCGTTCCATGTTGCGGAGAAGCTGAACTCGTCTTGAGAAGAGCCGCAGAAAAACAGTTGATAGATTACAAGCCCGGAGACTGCAACTTTAAGATCCTCAAACCGGAAAAGCTGAGCGAAAGCCAACTGAAAGCGCTGGAAACTGTTAGGGAGAAGATCCTTCTGAAGTTTGGGTCAACAGGAATTCAGGAAGCCGTGAACACAGCTTTCTATAAGCTGCTGAAAATGATTACGGTGTATCCAGTTGAGGATTTGGAGCATTTGGCAGACCATAACGGAAGAGTGCTTCCCGACGTGTACCTTGTGCCATACGGGACGACTGCGCGTCAACTTGCCTATATTATTCACACGGAACTCGGCGAAGGTTTCATCTATGCCGTCGAGGCAAGAGAAAAAAAGAGAGTGGGAGAAGATTGTCTGCTCAAAGATAGGGATGTCTTATCAATAGTGAGTGCAAAGAAAAGAACTTAGACTAATTTCGTTTTTAAGCGCCGAAGCGTCTCTTGCGGTTCTGAAAAGTCCTTACAGCCCGTAGCAAGTCTATAATGCGAAAATCTGGCCAAAAGACATCGAGAAAGCACAGTTCGCTATAAGCTGATTGCCACAAGAGGAACCCGCTTAATCTCTCCTCGCCCGATGTCCTGATGATCAAATCAGCGTCCTGTTTAGGTAGATGCGACGTATACAGGTGCTGCTCAAATGCTGCTTCATTAACTTCCTCTGGACGAAGTATTCCAGCATGAACGTCCTCCGCGATTTTTCTCGCAGCATCAACAATTTCCGCCCTGCCCCCATAGGCAAACGCAAAATTGAGGAAATGACCGTCATAATCCTGAGTCGTCCTCTCAACGTCACGTATGACCTGCTGCAAATCCTCGGGCAGCAAGTTGACTCGCCCAATCACCTTTACACGGATTCTGTTTTTGATAACACGCTCATCAGTCAGTATTTTTCGCAGGTTCTCGCAGGCGATGCGCATTATTTCAGCGACTTCGTCGCTTGAACGCCTAAAGTTCTCAGTAGAAAAAGCGTAGAGAGTAATCGATTTAACGTTAAGCTTTATGCACCAATCAATTAATTGCTCAACTTTCTCTGCGCCTTTCTCGTGTCCTGACCATGGATCGAGATCCTTATCCGTCGCCCATCTTCGATTGCCATCCAAAATTATAGCTATGTGTTCAGGTTTGGCGCCGTTTTTGACCTGCCGCCATAACCACTTTTCATAAACTTTGTACGCGCCTACGTCCGAAAGGATGGTTTTGAACATCATCTGATCCTCATATCATGCAATAAGCGGTCGCGTTGCATTTTTCTTCGCGTTCGTCAACGTAGACTTCGTATGCTCTCAAATAAGACTTCCTTCACATTTTGAAGCAATTGCTTGGACACCTTTGAAGCTGAAACAGGGCCAATGGCATTTCTCAACTGAAATCCATGCATTCTTGAGCAGATTTGTGGTGGTTGAGCCTATGATGACAGCGGTGTCAGCCTTCGCCAAGCTCTTCGACCTGCTCTTCAGTGGATCGGAAGAATCTTCTTGAAGATCTGTGGACAACGAAGATGATCAATACTGAAGCTACGCCTATCAGTATACCTACGATAACGCTGAAAATGAGTGCTTTCGCATCATAACTGCTATTCGGCGTGATCAGCAACGCGGATGCCGCATTCAGTATCTGACTTGACCACGCAACAATGACTATCATTGCAGCGTTACGCAGCAAACGTGCGTCATGTTCGAGATACCACCGTATTGCCCTTCCTATCAGGACTATGCAAAGGCCCACCACTATCAGTGTAGTCGCGTCACCAATGAAATATCCAGCAAGGTGAGGAAGAATACTTAACCAGCCAGCTAGGTTAGCTGGCGCTTTTCCCATTGATGCCGCAGCGTCGGCCCAGCCTAAGTAAACACCTAGTATCACGCATAGAGCTCCGCCCAGTGAGGAAAAACTGGAGATTTGAACCCTGAGAGGCGGAGGCGAATACTCTTTTATCCAAGTGTAGAAATTCTTGGCCGCTCTATCTGCCCCAAACCCTTTTATCACCAAGATAGCGCTCAGGACGAAAACAAACACTATCCAAAATATCGAGAGAAGATGGAACAACCAAAGGACGCCCGCGACAAGAATAAGTATGCCTGGAACGCCTAATACAAAACGGGAATAACGTGGGTTATCCATAATCATCCTGAAGTATCTTAAGAATATAGCAGCTGTCTCCTCGATTGATTCGCTGTGTTTCACCACTATTCTGCTGATGGATGAAACCTTCACTCTAGACTGCACAAGCGGGAGAACCGCTTCATCTGAATATCCGTCAACGACCAGGACCACCTCTTTAGCCGGGAAAGAGTTAAGCACTTCGCCAAGCTCCGCAACGACTTTCCTGTCCGCTCCGACCCCTCCTAGTTCGGACCCTGATATCGTCGCAATCTCAAAGGCCTCTTGGGGGTTATCTTCCTCTTTCAGATGATCGAAAATTCGGACTGCCTCGAACATCGCGTTGGCATCTGGCTCTTCAGGGTCACTAAGGGCCAACTTTACGGCTGCATCAAGATTCTGGTCTCTTCCGATGACAGGCGTTTTGACCTGAGCCTTTGTTCCGATATCCCCATCTCTGTCAACGCATAAAACTATGGTTCGTTTTTGTTCGCTTTTCGCAAGCTCTTCATTTGCCATGTTATTCTCTTGTCTCGTATAATCTGAGTATGCTTCACTTTAATCTTTCGCGGTTGAAGAACCCGGTCATCCGACTTTTCCTTGGTCTTATACTCTCCAGGGTGACGCTTCGGGATGACCAACTTTCGAAATTTGAGTATGGGGCTCAGAATTATTTTGCTTGCGTTATTCGCCCTCTTTGCTTCTTCGGTGGATCATCTTTCGCATCATTCCTCCAGCTTGAGGCATGTTCTTTATGCTCTCCCTTGTTATGTCCATCAAAGCCTCGTTCAACTCGATCTCGATGGCGTGCGTTTGGATTCCTTCTTCACGATTCGAAAGCCTCTTTCGACCAACTGGTCGACGAGTTCCTTCGAGTTTGGATACCACTGTCCCCATTTTCTGCATATGTGCTCCGTCCAACTGTAGTCATCATAGGTAAATGTCTCCTCTCTTCTTCCCCGCAATGGAATTTTTGCTCTTGCTTTTCGATAGTAATCTTGCGTCAAGTAGCCTTTGTCCATCTGATTCATCGCTTTGGAAATGATCTTGTCATCCAGTCTTGGATATCTATCTTCAAACAACGTAAATTCAATTGGATATCTTGGCCGAGTGGGCGGATTCTCTTCAGGGTAGCCCATTGCCAACTGCACAAAAGGGAAGACTCTCTGCGGTAGATCATACTCTTTAGCAATCTTATCAGCTCTGAACATGGCACTTCCTAAGAAGCAGCTTCCGAGTCCCAAGCTTCTTCCAGCGATGACCATGTTCTCGGCCATGTAGGCCGCATCTTGAATTCCGAAGAACAACAGAGTAAGATCGTTCGTGACCAGCTTCCACCTTCTTTTTTCCATTATTTTCTCAAACTTGTAGGAGTCGACGCATATGGTGAACAGTAGCGGTGCTTTGAACGGATTGCGATTTTTGTTCCTTGAAAGGAGAACACTGTAATACTGTGAGGCAAAAGGTGCTTGTTGTCCGGCTTTGACGATCATCTGCACCATCTCGTCTGTCGGTGTTTTTTCCGTGTATTTTCGGATCGACTTGTGCTCCAGCATAGTCTGGATAACCTGATTCTCCTTCATGGTGCTCTGTTCCTTCGAGGGTAAATGCGAGTTCTTACGGATATATTGTTTTAGTTGCCAACCTTTGTCGGTGGCGATCCGAAAAAGCCTCACGCTTCTATCGATGAAATCATCGCTATTTGCTACTCACTTTTGTCTTCCGCATCTAGTCCCTTGTCGGCGAGCAGTTTGAATTCATCCCACGTGAGTTTTTCTCCGCGCTTAAGCTTCTCCCTTGCAAGTTTTTCAAGATCGTTCAACATGGTTTTCTCCGTGTGCTTTTTTTCCGCGTTCTCTTTTTGTCGGACTTCACCTTTGAGGCGGTTCATTTCATCAAGAATCGCATTAATCTCCTTTTGAACGGACCTTGTATTCTCTCTTGCACGCACGAAGGATTGGTGAAGGTTGTCGGCCTCTGCTTTGACTTTTCTCGATTCCTCTGTTTTTGCCAGCATCTTTTTGTGGCATTCTTGGCCTTCTTGAGCCGTTTTGGTCAGTATATCATGGCAGGATTGGCCCTCGACTCTTAGTCCTGTGATTTCAGCTCTTGTGTCTAAGCTCTCTTGTTTCAGTTGCTGAATTTTCCTGTAGATGTTCAGTTGAATCTCAGTCTGTTTGACCTGTTCGATCAGTTCTTTTTCTTCCTGTAGGCTTAACGGGGTTGTTTGGATCTTCCATTCGATGCCATCGAACTGTTCCTTAAGAGACTGAAACGTTCGTGAGGGCTTCTTTCTTATCGCGGTATTCAGTTCCTCGCGAAGGATCTTCAGCTCCTGAATCTTCTGTCTGACTTTGGCTTTGGCCTCATCCCTCTTCAGTTTCAGCTCTTTGACCTTTTCATTGGCTTCATCCCTCTCGCGTCTGAGGCCTGATATCTCGTCTCGAAGCTTCCTGAACTGTTCATTCATCTTGTCTCGTTTCTCGGCGCATTCGTTGGTCTCAGCCTCAAGCTTGTCTCTCTGTTCTTTCAACGATGAGATTTTCTCGTTCAATTCTTCGATTTGCCGTCGTTCTGACAGGTTGGATCCACCTCTTTTCGTTCTATCGATCTGAAAACTACCATCAGATTCATAGTGAGGTCGCTTTTCCCGAGTTTCTCTTCGCACGCCAGATGCATTGAGCAGTAGAACGCATTTGTCCTACTGCAGGATTATTCTCGCGTCGACGGTTTTGGCGCCATGTTCATAGACGAGTATGGGGTTCAGGTCTAGCTCCTTTATTTGCTGATGTTCCATGACTAGTTTTGACGTGTCCAAAAGGATCTTTACGATTGCGTTTATGTCTACTGGCGGCGACCCCCTGTAACCTTTCAAGAGTGGATAAGCTTTGACTTCTTCGATCATTTCAAGTGCGTCTCCTTCGGATATTGGTGCGATCCTGAAAGTCACGTCTTTCAAGACTTCCACGAAGATTCCACCAAGTCCAAACATTACTGCTGGACCGAACTGCGGGTCGCTTGTTGAACCTACAATGACTTCAGTTGATGCTGGTGCCATTTCCTGAACGAGAATGCCAACAATCTGGGCCTTAGCATCATGTTTTTTCACGTTGTTTAGGATTTGCTGGTAAGCGTTACTGACTTCTTTCGTGTTCTTCAGATTAATCATCACGGCTCCGATGTCCGACTTGTGAATTATGTCCGGAGAGACAATCTTCAGAACAACGGGGAACCCTATTGAAGCTGCAAACTCAACTGCCTCCTCTTCGCTCTTCGCCAGCTCAAACCGCGTTACGGGAATACCATATTCTCTGCAAATAACCTTGGCTTCAGTCTCTAACAGAGACTTCCGCTTCTCCTTAATCGCCTGCGAGATTATCTCTAAGGCCGACATCATCAGCCCATTCTCCTCATGAAACGTTAGTCTGACGCCAACATTATTTAAGTGCTTTTCCTGACAGCAACTAAATGAAATACTTGAGACGGTCGGGATGCAACGGAGAAAAATGTCACATGCTACGCGTCGGTCTGTAGCCGCCTTTAAAACTAAAGTTTACGAAGACTCCCGCAAGATTTCAGGAAAACAGAGGCGTGGTCACCGTTTCCTAAGCTTTTCAATTGTGAGCAGGCGGCCCAACGATCCAAATTATCTGATGCCGACTCGTATTTTTGCAGTTTCCACGTTCACATCGTGGCGATGGAGGCGTAGACTTTGGCATCGTTGACCATGTTGTCTATTTTTGCGTATTCGTTCGGCTGATGAGCCACTTCATCTATGGTGCTCCAGACCACGGCTGGAAGGCCTATTCTTCTGAAGAAGGCTGCGCATGTTCCTCCGCCGATTCCTCCAACTTTTGGTTCTATCTTCCGTATGTTTCTGATCGCTTCTGCGAGCATCTCAACAATTGGTGCATGAGGGTCCGTCGGCTTGGGAGCCACTGTTTTGTGCGTTGGCTCAAATTTTATTCGGGCTCCTGTCTGTTTTTCGAATTTCGTTCTCAGGTTGTTTACATCTTTGATGATTTCTTCAAGGTTGTAGCGGGGAAGTATTCTGCAGTCAAAGTAGATCACGTCTTCTCCTGGAATTATGTTGATGGCATCGACGTTGGCTTCCTTCTTTGTGGGCTCAATCGTGGTTTCTGGAGGATCAAAATATTCGTCCTTCTCTGAATATTTCTCGTGCAGTAATCTGTCCAGTTCGAGCGCAAACTGCATCCCTATGCGATGCGCGTTCAGCCCTGTGTAAGGTCTGCTGGCATGCGCTTGTTTGCCGATCGTTAGAAGCTTGAACCACAATGCGCTTTTCTCGGCTATTTCTATGAAGCTGCCGTCTCCATTTCCGCTGTCAGGCACGATCGTCAAGTCTTTCGGATTGAAAAGCCCCTGCTTGATCAGGTGTTCAATCCCGTATTTGCTTCCTTGCTCCTCGTCCGAGACGAAGGCCAAGGCGACTGTTCTGCTAGGTTTTATGTCCAGTTCCTTCAGGGTCTTGACTGCAAAGATCGAGGCTATCATCGACTGCATGTTATCTTCGCTGCCTCGGCCGTAAATTCGTCCGTTTTTGATCGTTGGTTCAAACGGCTTTGTCATCGTCCACAGAGACTCCTCTCCAGGTGGAACGATGTCCAAATGGGTGACTATCCATAGTTTCTGATCATTCTTTCCGTTCAAGTAGGCCACGATGTTAGGCCTCTTTCCAGACTGGACCCGCTTGTCTTCTGCGTCGTAGCGTTCGATCCTGTCAAGATCCATGGTTTTCAAGAATTCGTTGAGCTTCTCAGCCTTCTTGAGTTCTCCTTCTCCCCCGTTCTCAGGGGCTATGGCTGGGATGCGAATTAGGCTCATGAGAGTCTGGACCATCAAGTTTCTCTGTTCGTCAATCTTGGAAAAGAGTTTTTGACTTGCCATGGGGTTCACGCTTAATCATGCTAGAATTGTGAATCATCTTCTTTAATGGTTTTCGCTAAAAAAAGGAAGACAAAATTGGGATAATGCAGCGCTGACTATTTGCTATTGGTTGAGCTCTTGCAGGGTTCTCAGGCGTTTGATTATGTTGGGGTGAGTCGAGAAGATTTCTGCTATTTTGTCCGCGGTTGTGAGTCTTCTTGAGAGGATTTCTTGGACTAGCTGTTGGTCTGTTGCCTGTGACATCGCTGATATTTCCGCTGAATCCACTGCAGCCGTGTCAGGGTCAGTTATGAACAGGGCCTTGAAGGAGCTTGTGCTCGTGCCTTGTCTTCCCCTCCTGTTCCTGCCCGTGTTCCTGGTAGCCTGGACGATCTTTGCAAGTCCCGTTGACAGTTTTTGTGCGCCGCCGTCAACTATGCTGGCGCTGTGTCTGTCTGCATAGTATTCTCGAAGGCGACTCAAATAAAGCGTGAACATCGTTAAGACATAGGAAAAGGCCACGAAGGCGATGCCTAATGCGGCTCCGTTGCTGGAGCTTTTTTTGTTGCCGCCGAAGACGCCTGAAAGCATTAAAGAATAGCCGATGTAGGTGAACAAGGCTGGCAAGAGGGAGACAAACATCATTGCTTGCACGTCTCTGTGTTTCAGGTGTCCCAGTTCATGCCCAAGGACGGCTTCGACCTCGCCTGGGTTAAGTGTTTTCAATATTCCATCGGTGACGGCGACCCTGTTTCCCGCGACGGGTGACCCGTAGGCGAAGGCGTTCGGAATTGGAATTTGCGCAAGCATTAGCCTGGGTGTCTTAATCCCGCTTTTTTTGCTAAGCTCTTCGACTACTTGATGAAGCTGCGGATTCTCTTGCGGAGACAGTTCTCTCGTGTGATAAAGGGCACCGATTAAATAAGGCGAAAGTAGCCACTGGCCGACGTTGAAGGCAACAACTAGGATCCCTAGTGTTATGAGATCAAAAGTGCTGAACAGAAGAAGAACTACACTGAAGACTAACGTTGAAAGCCCGATTATTATGGCCAACGTTGCAAACATGGAAAATCTAAGTTCCCATATGCTCATATTTACACCATTTCCCATGACCAACTGTATGGTCGCTTATATTTTTTTTCTAGGTTTTTCCGATTTTTTCTCACCGTTTTCTTATTTGTCGTGGAAGTTGGGGATAGAAGGAATCGTGTGTTGGTCTTATTGGTCTTTAAGAATGATCCTCAGGGGGATTAGCATGATGTTTTGGGCTATCAAGTTTGCGATTAACGGGGGCAGAATTGTTGGTCCGAGGCTGGGTCCGAATAAGGTTGCGCCGAGAGTGAGTGAGAGGGCGGCGTTTTTGACGCTGGCTGCTATTCCGATTGTTATTGCTTGTTTTCGGCCGAAGCTTTTACCGATTGTGTAGGCGGCGAAGAAGGTCAGTCCCAGCGTGATGAGCATGAACACGTTGAGGTAGATGAATTCTGACGTGTCTTTCTCGACTGCTGCGACGCCTGTAGCCATCGAACCCCAGATGAGCATCATCATTATGAACGAATTCGCCTTTGAAGTGTATTGTCTTAAGTGGCTCAGGCTTTTCTTGACGGCTGCCTTCAGCAGGAACGATGCTGCTAGAGGGATCAGGATCACTTCTGACAGGTAGAGGATCATCCATCCGACGTCAATGTTTACCGTTGTCCTCAGGGCCAGCAGCATAGTGAAAGGCATCGTCACGATAGCCAACAAGCTTGTAACGGTGCTTATGACCATGGCTGACGCGACTTCTGCGTTGAAAACGGCGGCCCAGAAGCCAGTCGCGATCGCTGATGGACTCGCGAAGGCTAAGACGGTGCCAGCGTAGGCAGTCGGGGAAAAGAGCGGTTTCGCCAACAGCGACAACAATGGTATGAAGATGAACACCATCGCCAGGGTCAACGCAATCACGCGGTAGTTCCTGAGGGATTCTACGATTTCTTTGGGTTCTACGGTCAGCGAAACGAAGAACATTAGAAGCATGAGCAAGTATGGCAAGTAGCCCTTCCAGAGTAATCCGATGTTTGGCAAGAGGAAGCCCAGTGCTATGCCGAGCATTATGATGAGCAATGTTGAGTACCTGTTTATGAACGTGCTCATACGCGCAATCTTCCTAGCTTGCCAATCAGTTATGACCTACTTACGGATCGGGACTTTCATATATCCTTGTCACGTCTCTAGAATCCTTTGTAGGTTCGAGCACCAAATGATGAGCTAATGTCACATGGTAACATGCGGCTTAAAGATGAGAAGGCGTCGACATCTGATACATGGTAAAGTTATTCGTCTTGGTCTGAAAGCACCTGCGGTT
>DASPTR010000105.1:0-3805 GCA_035623315.1 Candidatus Acidiferrum sp.
ACTTCAACGAGACACCTAGAGCTATTGACGGGACAATCAAGGGAATCATGATGAGCACGTCAAGTACGGTCGATGTTAAAGCCCCCAATCTTTTTCTCGCTATGAGTATTGCCATCGGAAGACCGATGATTATGTTCAACACCGTCACGATCGCCGCAAGAACATATGAAAGAAGCAGGCTCTGCCAGTAACCACTCCACACTCCCACACCGAACAGTGCGTTATGCAAAGTAGGAGTGAAAACCGCATGAAATGCTGGTAGCGCGACCCAGAGAGACGGGACAAGTATTATCGCCAAAAAGACTAGCAGAGTCACACTGTTCCTTGAAAACGAAGCTTTTGAGTAACTCAGTTTTCTTTCAAACCCTGGCCAAACTCCCTTTATCGGCAGTTTTAGTCTCGGTCCAAAAATGCGGATGAACGCAAATATCGCTGACGCGCCGATTATAAGCAACAAGCTTGCGAGTGCGATTGAACCGTCGTAGATTACTGATCCTTGTTTGTAACTGTTCATAACGTTCTGAATGAAGACTGGCCCATTTTCGAACACCCCAGCTACGATGAATGTTGCGCCAGTCTCTGATAATGACCTAGCAAATGCAAGAATGAACGCGGCGATCAGCGATGGTTTGAGAATCGGAAACGTCACTGTTCTCACTGCAGTAAGTGGCGGCGCACCCAGAGTTCTAGACGCTCTTTCATACTCTACTTTGTAATCGAGCAGCGCTCCAACGAGCACTCTCACAACGATCGGATAGGAGAACGTGAAGTGAAGCAGTATGATGAGAACCCATCCTTCGGAAACCAGAGGACCACTGAAAAAGGCTGAAATTCCCTCAGGTTTGTTCCAGAACAGAAGCAACGAATAACCGAGAGCCGCTGTTGGGACAACGAAGGGTATATCAGCAAGCGTATCGACCACGTTTAGCCATTTTGATTTACTTCTCGCGATCAGCCAGGCCATAGGAACTCCAGCAATCACGTCTACCGCTGAGACGAGCAGAGCAACAGCGAAGGAATTGGTGACGGCGCTGGTTGCGCGAGCAACAATCGTAGGATAAGAGAAAATCTGCCTTACTGCACCTAGTCTTGTTATGATCCCGATTATTGGCGGAAAAAGTATCAACGCAAAGAAGACTATGACCGAGGCTATGTAGACTCCATATTTGATGGCCCTATTTGCCGATGCACTTTCCAGTGCTTTTCTGACCTTCTGGCTGAGCAAGCTTTCCTCACTGGGATCCTTTCACGGTCCTCATTTGGGAGAACAGTTGATAAATTTTCCCCAACGAGCAAGTTGAAAAATCGTATTACACTGCGATTAAGTTACGCTCACGATACTAATTCGAAGACACTGCGTGCCTGAAGCTTGAATTGTTCCGTTGATCGCTCGAACGACGGGCTTAGGATGTGTACAGGCGTTTTCTTCTGTATGCCGCGAGCCCCAATAGTAGGGCCATTATGATCGGTAGGATGAAAAATGAGGGAAACTCGGGTATCACGTCAATCGTGTGGGTGGGCAGCGATAAAGGAAAGGTAAAGTATATCCATCTATAGGTTCCGTTGTCGTAAAGCGTGTAGTTAGTGTAAAGAAGCGAAGTTAATCCACTGTCAACCAATACTGTTAGGCTGGATTGGTTCATCAACGAATATGGAATAGTGAATCGGGCGAAACCTAAAGTCTGGCCCTCGGTCATGTTTGAAACTTGCATGTCCAGCGTGCCGTTGGATGCAAAATAATGCAAATCCGTTATCATCAAGTTTGCGATAATGCTCAGCATGCCCCCTGAGAAGTTGCGACCATAATACAACCCCAACAGCGGATAATTGTCTATGTTGTTTGAGTCTAACACGTACGATGAATTGCCAACTCCAAAGTGATCATATTCATATCCAACGTAGCGGTCCCAGTAGTTTCCGCCGCCGTAAAATGAGCCCGTATCCCATTTGTTGATGGAGTAGCTGAGGTTCACATCTTGAATATTGTACCTGAAACTGTTGTAGTAAATGTTGTTGTTGGATGAGAGATTGAGCGAAATGGCGGATCCGTAATTTGCGGTGAAGTTATTCCCGATCACATAGTTGTATGAGGAATTATAGAATTGAAGGCCGATGCTGTTGTTGTAAAATTCGTTTCCTCGAAGGATATTGTAATTAGAAGAATCGAGGTACCCGGCAATATTTGAGTTGCCTTTCAAGAAGTTGCGACTGATACTGTTGTTTGAAGAAAGCCCGAGATACAGGCCAAACATGCTGTTGCTGGTTATACAATTTTTAGACAAGCAATTGAAGGGGGAATTACTGAGCCAAAAATCGGCGAGGTCATTGTACTGAAACGTGTTTCCTCGAAAGTTGCAGTACGAGGACGAGTCTAAGTACGCGCCATAGTGGCTGTTGTGAATCAGATTTCTGGAAAAGTTGTTATAATTAGAGACCGTGAGATACAAGGCGTATGCGACGGCTCCAAATATGTTGTTCGAGCAGAAGACGTTGTATGAAGAAGTCGCCAGCAAAACTCCAAATGTGCTATTCGCCACCGTGTTGTTTACACCCCTAATGTATTGAGAATAGGTCAGCAAGATTCCATACGTATTGTTCGCAACATAGTTTCCCTCCAATCTAGCGTACCAAGAGTTGTAAATCCACATGCCTGAATTAGGGTTATCCATGTCACGAACGCCAGTTACATTACAACCCTCGACTCCATCCAACCACAAACCGCTGCCATTAGATCCGGTTCCACTGTTCCTTAAGGTGAAATTTGCGATGGTGACGTTGTCCGCCGACCCTGGCGTAAGCCCACTGGCGCTCACTTTCAAAACTGTACCCGCTCCCCCACCGTCGATAATTGTCGACTGGTTATTTTCACCAACCAGGTTAACAGTCTTGTTCACCACCACATTCTCGTAATAAGTCCCATTCTTGACAAAAACAGTATCTCCAGGACTAGCCGCATTAATAGCCTGCTGTATCGTCGGATAGTCGTCGGGCACAGTTATGGTGCTTGGCGCTGCTCTTCCACTCGGCAGATTCAATCCGGCAAGTGACATCAAGTACAGAAAGACAAAAAGTATTCCTACAAATCTCAGCCTTCTACGCGTTGGCATCCCCTGCCGGCTTTTTGGCTGAATCAATTCTTAAGGCTTTCGAAAACAGTCAGCGCGAGACCTGACAAGTCTGTTAAACCAAAGTTACCATCAATAGTCATCGCGCAACCCACAGAGGCAACAATCGCTCTGTCTACAGTCTTCTAAAGAAAGGAACCAAGAACAATGCCAAGGATTAGTCGGAAAATTTTAATCAAAAAAGTAACTCCTAGAAACATCGTATTAAACGTTGGTTCTCTAAGGAATAAGAGGCAGTTGCAGGAATTGTAGCCACTTGAGAGAGGTTCAAATCTCATCTTCGCATAGTCGTTTCGAGGTTCATTCTTGCCATGATTTTTCTCAGAGGTAATCGTGGATGTCTTTGTTTTCAGACCTCATCACGTTCATGGCTCGTCCTGTGCACTTCTCTTCTTTTATCTTGTCATCATTTTCTGGAACAACGGGACTGCAATTGCAATCATGATCACGCCGAACGTTATCAGGATTAATAGGTCAGTAGAGATGTCGGCTACTCCTGCCCCTAGAACCATGACTCTCCGCATTGCATCAGAAGCATAGTATAACGGAAGGAACTTTGCGATGTCTTGCATGTACCAGGGCATCTGCGATATCGGGAACAACACTCCGCTGAGGAACATCATCGGAAACATCAACGTCATCATCATCATCTGCGCCGTCTCCTGATCCTTAGCGAAAGA
>DASPTR010000106.1:0-2026 GCA_035623315.1 Candidatus Acidiferrum sp.
CCCATCATAGGAAGTGCTCCGACAGCCCAAATCAAACGCGAAGACCCAGACAGCTCCGCCTTCGACAGCTTGCACACTACCTACAAGTCAAAGTAAGCAAAGCATCACAAGCGAACCAACGAATGCCCTTAGGACGAGGCAAGGACCATTTGCCCAAGCTAGGCTGCAAACGTAATTCACGCCTTGAAGGTGGAGTGGCTTTGGGAAAAAGGAGAAAATGACCTGGTTTAGTATAATTCTCAGAGTTTCTTGTACCCATGTATTGGGAGTTTGGGTCGTTTAAACCGTGAGAACCGGAATCAAGAAGAGTTGAATGACTCAAATGACAAGGTCTTGGATTTCTTCATCTTCACCGTTTTTGGTTTTCGCACAGCGATTAATCTGTTATGAGCAGTCCGTTTGTTTCATGTCATTCAGATTTTTTTTGGAATCGTGTATATCTTTGTGGACCGAATGAATTGCATGAGGACAAGTATTAAATAGTCTCGGTGTTCATAAAAGTGGATCTTGAACTACAGATTTAATCGAGGTGATATCCGAATGGTCAAGGAAGGGAGAGGACGCCTATTTAGGAGAAAAGATGGGAAATATCTGATCTATCTACCGCTGGATCTAGCAGAAGACAGCATGTTTCCATTCAAGAACTTTAGCAAAACCAAGAGGGGCGCCGACTCAGTCGTACTCAGAATAAGCTTCAAACCAGGAGACGACAAAGTCTTAATAGAAAGAGCGAGCGAATAACAAAAACCAACCGAAATCCCTCGAACTATCAGCGCCCATCAAACTTTTTTTTATTAAGTGAATCTCGGAACATGTTCTTGTCCAACAAACTCTTTTTCTCCTCGTAGCTTCGGTAACCTAATGCTGCAAGTTTGTTAATGAGCAGTTACATGTTCCTGCTCTTTTTCCGTTCCCAGATAAGGTAGTTCATATCAAATACATACTTTAGATTCATAAGGATTAAGTCGGATCGACGCGTCAGACTCAATTGTCTAGGATCAACCACAGCGGATGCGAATTGAATGAAACATTTATGGCTGTTCTAGACCAGGACATAATCACACGAAGAGACGTGCACAGAATATGGTAGTTAGTGGTAAGGCAAAGACTGAACAGCCCAATCTGAAGAAATTAAAGGGTAGGATGGAAAATTGAAGAATCACGTAAACCGAGCGAAAATTGAACAAAACCTTGAATCAACCGCCATTTTCGTTGGAACAGGTCACCGTGTCAACAGTGGGAAACGTGACAAAGACGTAGCCAAGCTGCTGTACGAAAAAACGATCAACAACATGCAGATCGGCTTATACATTTGGCATCTCGAGAGAATCAAAGGCTCACCTACTTTCAGACTCATTGCAGCAAATCCTGCCACCAGACAGTTCGGTCGACCGTTGACGAAGGACATGCTGGGAAAAACACTGAAAGAGAAGTTTCCTCCGTTGAATGATCAAGTCAAAAAAATCGGCATGGAAATCATTCGCTCCAGAAAGGCAAGAGACCTCGGAGAATTTCGCTATCAGAATGGACATTCTCATGAGAGCTCCTATTCTGTTCATGCTTTTCCGCTTCCGAACAGCTGCGTCGGTGTGACGATTGAAGACGTAACCAAACGAAAACAAATTGAAAAAGCAATGCAGCAAAGAGAAGAGGAATTTCGAAATGCCTCGCAAAAACTGACGAGCTTGATGAGAAGTTCAGCGACGATGCTTCACACGACAGACTTGCGAGAACGGCTCAAGACAGTTGCAGAAGCGGTTCTGGAACAAGGATGGACCAGAGTAGTCATATCTTTAAGAGACGAGAACCTTAATACGACCGACTTAGTGACGGCAGGTCTAACACCCAAAGAAGAACAGTACTTGAGAGAACATCAAGCACCAGGAGATGTATGGCAAAAGCGTCTCAGTTCCATGTTTGAAAGGTTCCGCCTAGGAGAATTCTACTATCTTCCTTGGACCGATCCGTTGGTGCGAAAACAGTTCAAAAACGCACTTCGTAGCAAAGTTCCCAAACAAAAGACAGT
>DASPTR010000107.1:0-9646 GCA_035623315.1 Candidatus Acidiferrum sp.
TAAAAGAATTCGCCTACAACAAAGAACTATGTCGATGGATCGGGAAAGCAAGGGAACAGGTCAAATTTCAAGGCTTGCCTGCCCGGGTTTGCTGGCTCGGCTTCGGTGAAAGGGCAAGGTTCGGAAAGATCATCAACGACATGGTTTCAGATGGGAAACTTTCAGGTCCAGTCTGGATCGGCCGAGACCATCTTGACGGAGGAAGCGTAGCCTCCCCCAATCGCGAAACGGAGGGAATGAAGGACGGAAGTGACGCCGTCGCCGACTGGCCAATATTAAACGCGTTGATAAACGCCGTCGGTGGGGCAACATGGGTGAGCGTTCACCATGGCGGAGGCGTGGGAATAGGCTATAGTATACATGCGGGAATGTGCTTGGTCGCAGACGGCACGAAGGACGCGGAGAGACGCCTAGCAACCGTTCTCACTACGGACCCGGGTATGGCCATCGTGAGGCATGCGGACGCAGGTTATGAAGAAGCCCAAAAAAGAGCCAAACAAAAACGTATCAAGATGCCGATGCTGAAGCAAAAACCATAAGCCTATTCTTATTTGATGTTCTTTCCATTGCAATGCGTCTTCTCATTCGTAAGCCTTGACTATTCGATAGCCAGCAGCTTTCCTGAGCCTGTTCATTACGGCTAGACCCAGTCCCTCAGTGAGAACGCTTTCAGCAACGATAACGTCGACGTGTTCGACATTGAATTCTCTCAACTGCTTAAACAGGTTTCTTGCCACCTGTGCTAAGTCGGTTCTGCTGCCCATTGACTTGATCACATCTGCCTCAAGACTTCTCACAGTCTCATCAGTTCCAAGAACCCCGACCTTTTTGCCTTCGCCGCTGTAGAGCTCAATGAGCTCTTTCATCTTGGACATAACGTGTTCTGCGTCACCCTCAACGACAACCATCTCGGCGTCAGGCGCATAATGTTTGTGCTTGACACCTGGCGAACGCGCCTTTTCAAATGCCAAAGCTTTGTCGGCAGTCACCACAGGGTTAAGCTCAACTTTTGGCAGAATCTTCCGAAGGTCTTCATATGTGGTTCCACCGGGGCGCAGTATCTGCGGTGGATCGACAGTCAGGTCCAAAACCGTGGACTCTACTCCAATATGAGTTGGTCCAGCATCCAGAACCGCGTCTATGCGTCCAATTAGATCGTCCAGAACGTGTTCTGCTGAAGTTGGGCTTGGCTTCCCAGCAAGATTGGCACTGGGTGCTGAGATTGGACAACCGCTTTCTCTGATGAGCGCCAAAGCCACGTTATGTCTGGGCATTCTGATGGCAATCGTGTCCAGACAGGCAACAGTGACCTCAGGCACATTCTTAGATCTTTTAAAGATGAGTGTCAGCGGGCCTGGCCAGAATGCCTCCGTAAGCATCTGAGCAGCGCAAGACACTTCTTCAACTAGTGCGTGAAGGTCTTTGAAGTCGCTCACATGTACTATCGGAGGGTTGTCGAGTGGTCGGTTCTTTGCTTTGAAAAGTTCCAATACGGCCTCCACATTCAACGCATTTGCTCCTAACCCATAGACTGTTTCAGTCGGGAATGCTACGAGGCCGCCGTTCTTGATTAATTCTGCCGCTATCTTGATCTTTTCCTCGTCTGGTCGCTGCGAATCTACCTTCAGCACTAAGGTTTTTTTCATCTGCTAGTCATGTCGAATAGTGCCAGACTTGACACTTAAACTTCTTCAAAGCTAAAGACGTTGACAAGGATGTTCTGCTAGACGACATAGTAGCTAATGACTTTTTTGATACTTTTTGGTGTTGCCTGCTTTGCTGCAAGCTGCTTCAGCAGTTTTATCATTGCAGGATGAAAGCGTGCAATGTCCGTGAGGGATACGACGCCAACGAGTTTTTTTCCGTCAACTACGGCCAACTTCTTGATTTTCATCTGAAACATCAGCTTGGCAGCCTCTTCCAGATTCATGGTAGGTTCAACGACTACTAGAGGCGAAGTCATGATTTCTTTGACCTTAGTCCTGGCTGCGTCCTTAGCTTCGGCGACCACTCTCTTCAGAAGGTCTCTTTCAGTCACTATTCCTACTGCTTTTCCTTTATTAGTGACTATGAGGCTGCCTATTTCGAATTTGTTCATGATCTCTGCAGCTTCCTTAACTGTAACATTTTCGTTTAGTGTTATTACTTCCCTGACCATTACGTCGCCGATTTTCAGCGACAGACAGGTCTCGTCATGTTCTTCTTGCTTCTGATCTGACAATAAAATCACTCTCTATTCCTTTTATTCCATCGAATCGCCGTATATAAGCAGGTGTGTGGAAACTTTTCAGACAGGTCGCAATCTCTGAACGAGTCTTTCGACACGCTTCGTCGATGGTATCCTTGCGCGATCAAATTTTTCCTTAGGCTTTGTGAATGGTTTCGTAGCGTCAATGCCCATTTTGCTCGTGAGACCCGTTTCTTGGTCGGCTGAAGAGTCAAGCGTGGATCCACGCACGTTTTCGATCAGAACAAGATCCTCACCAGCCTGAAAGCGCGTTGCAATCGCCCACTCCACTTCAGAAGCGTCAAACACGTCAATATCTGAATCCACGACGACGGCGTGTTTAAGACTAGGATGTGCCGCAAAGGCAGCCAATAGCGCATTCTTGCCATCTCCGTCGAGCTGCTTTTCAACTGATATGACAGCATGAAGCCATCCGTTTCCTCCGGCAGAGAGGTTAACAGCGAATACTCTCGGGACAACTTTAGACACGCTTTCCCAGATCAAAGCTTCGCGGGGCAACCCCATCAGAATTCTATGCTCCGCCCCAGATGGCAGAAGACCTTCGTAGAAGTAGTCTTTCCTATGCATGATCCCTATCACTTCAACGACTGGCTGTTTTCTTTGTATATCATAGTTTCCTGTGACGTCGACAAATGGTCCTTCTGAGACTTCCTTCGTTGCGGAGATTCTTCCTTCTAGTACCAATTCAGCATCAGCCGGAGCGAATGCATCTACGTTTTTGCAACTGACCAAATGGAGCTTATCGTTCAAGAGTGCATTTGCCACGTCATACTCGTTCACGCCGAAAGGAACCGGTGAAGACGCTGCGAGCAACACTGCTGGATGAACCCCGATGGCAATCGCGATCTCCAAGTCCTTCTTTGCTGCTTTCGCCTCACTCCACAACTTGTAAAGATGTCGCGGAACCAAACGAATGGCCAATTGATTCTTGCTCAATACTTGAAGACGATGGACTGACAAGTTCTCAACGCGTCCATCAGCACTTTTAGCGTGTATGACTCCCGAAGTGATGTAAGATCCTGCGTCGAACTCAAAATGGGTTAGAACTGGAATCTTCGTTAGGTCAACCTTGTCCTCTGACACTTCCTTCACTGGTCCCTCTTTGCTAACCCTTGGCTTCTTGGGCATTCGCCAAGCCCACAGGAGCCTACGATACAACTCGTCCACATCAATTCCAAGGGAGTCGCATATTCTCTTCCTCGTTCCGCAAATATTTGAGACTACTTTCACGGGGCAACCCTTGACTTTTTCAAAAAGCAGTATAGGACCCCCGTTGTCGAAGCTCTTCATTAGATGTGAGATTTCGAAGACCTTCGAGACTTCGTCCTCCACGTGTAAGACTTGCTTATTCTTTTCAGCCTCTTTCAGAAACTCTCGCAGACTCATGCACCCACCTCTTGTTTTTCGCTGGTCTCAGACGCTTGGACCACTCTCTCAATTAACTTCTTGAAGAATGATTGCGCCTGCATCTCGTCTATCGTTTCCAAATAGATTGAGACCAGCGCAATTTTCGACTTCTTGGCGGCGACATATTCCGCAAACATTCGGGCTGAAATTGCATGACTGTCGCCTAAGAGGATGGAAGATGTTAATGGTCCCAGCATTTCTCTAGGCTTGGGAACCGCGATCGCCAACGTTCCGAGCTTATCCTCTCTTTCGCTCAGATGAATTAGGCATGAATTCTTCGTTTCCAAGTACACAACGAGAAAATGCGTATTCTGTTCGATTATTTCGTCCTTAACAACTTTTGCGCGTTCCATCTTTCGAATTCTCCATGGCTTATTAATAGCTTCATGCACTCACTATTTATCATTTTAAAAGAAGGAAAACACCGATGGCACGAAACCGCGCGAATCGTATCCTCGAGATGCTTGAAGAAACGTACACGATGCCAAGATGGGCAACGTTGACTCAAGACCCCTTTAGAGCGCTGATTAGAACCATAATCTCGCAGAATACAACCGACAAAAACTCCGCAAATGCCTTCGAAAATCTTTCGAAGAAGTTCAAGATCGTGCCCGAAGTGTTGGCGAAGGCTGAAGCACGACAGATCGAAGAATGCTTGAAAGTCGCTGGTCTCTACAGGAACAAGACTAAGGCCATACAACGGGTTTCGAGAATCGTTCAAGACAAGTTTCAAGGCAATCTTGAGCAGGTCTTGTCACTGCCACTTGAGAAAGCAAGGAAAACGCTTCTTGAGCTTCCTGGAGTTGGACCCAAGACAGCTGACATAGTGCTTCTGTTCAGCGCAGGTAAACCCACAATTCCCGTTGACACTCACGTTTATCGAGTGTCTAAGAGACTGGGCTTCGCTCGTGAAAGTGATGATCATGAGGGCGTCCGCAATCGCCTCCAAAGACTCTATAGTGAAAAAGACTACGCTACCGTTCACATCATGCTGATTCTTCACGGCAGAAGATATTGCAAGGCAAGATCCCCACTTTGCAAGGAATGCCCAGTGAATAAGCTATGCCCATCAAGACACAAGTGGGACGATCATGACTGAGACTAACGAAGAGGCTGGAAGGTATTTTCCATACGCTGAGATTAGGCCTCACCAGGATGAGTTTATCAACACAGTCTTTAAGGCTGTCGAAGAGCAACGTTCAGTTCTCATCGAAGGATGCAATGGCCTCGGCAAAACAGTCGCAGCGTTGTCTGCGTGCCTGCCCAAGACCGTGGAAGAACGATTAAAGATACTGTACGTTGCCAGGACACACCGGCAGCACGACCGGGTCCTAGAAGAGTTGAAAGCGATTTCAAAGAAAAAACCAGTGTCAGGTCTTTCAGTTCGAAGCCGTTATGAAATGTGTCTCAACACCCTAATTACACAGCACGCATTGAATGCCCAAGAAGCCATAGAAGCTTGCGAATTGTTGAAGGCCAGAGGTAAATGTCAGTATTACCAAAACATCGAAGAGCGGCCAGAAGACAACTCGGAATTGCGACATGAAATCACAGTTCATCCTTGCACAGCTTCGGAAATCCACAAAATCGGACGGAAAAGTGGCTTCTGCCCATACGAACTAATAAAGTCCAGCTTGGCAGACGTCGATACTATCGCACTTAGCTATTTGTACCTGTTTGACCCAATGATTCGAGGCGTTTTTCTAAGAAATCTTGAAATTCCGTTATCCAAGACAATCTTAATCATCGATGAAGCGCATAACCTACCTGAAACTGCTGTTGACATCGCAAGCAGTAGCCTATCACTCTTCAGCATGAAGCAGGCTGAAATCGAGGCAAAGAAATTCGGACACGACGACGTTGCAGACTTCGCAAAGACTGTAAGAAAAGAAACAGAAGAAATGACTGCGAAAATTGCCAAGGAGGCCTTGATTCCAAGAGAGTATCTAATAGATCTCTTTAAGGAAAAAGCTGGCTTAACTGAACCTCACGAATTCTTTGAACGCATGAGCGATGCTGGAACACTGATTAAAAGAGACTTATTAGCTGATGGGAAATATCCTCGTTCCTTCATTTATGCTATGGGGCACTTTTTACTCAGATGGTTTGAAATTGGCGAAGACCCATCCTACATAAACAGTCTTGTAAGGTACGTCTCCAAGCAAGGCACGCCCACGGCAAAACTAGAATTAGTCGCTCTTGATCCTTCTAGAATCACGGCGCCAGTATTCTCTCAATCATATTGTAACATAGTCATGTCTGGGACGCTTCAACCGCTAGAGGCCTACATGAAAATAACGAAGCTTCCGGAAAACAGTTTGATGAAGATTGTTCCTTCACCATTTCCGAAAGAGCACGTTTTACCTTTGGTCTCCTGCGGCGTGACGACCGCAATGGAGAGCAGGACGCCGGAGATGTACAAAAAGATCATAGGGCGAATCGGTGAAGTGGTGGAGAATACCCCCGCAAACACTGGGATTTTCGTCGCTTCTTTTGAAGTTCTAGGAAGACTCCTTGCGGAGGGATTGAAGGAGGCAGTGAACAAACCGCTTTTTTGCGAGCACAGAAGCATGAATTCTCACGAAAATGAGAAGATGGTTGAGGAATTTAAGGCGTGTTCCAAACGTGCGGGAGCTATTCTGCTGGGTGTTCTGGGTGGACGTTCATCCGAAGGTGTAGATTTTCCTGGAGACGAGATGAACTCTGTTGCAGTCATTGGTGTGCCATACGCAGAGCCTACCCCTAAGGTGAGGGCGCAGATTGAATATTTCGAAAAAAGCTTTCCAGGCTATGGACGGGAGTATTGCTACGTATTGCCCGCAATGAAGAAGGCTTCTCAAGCTGCAGGAAGACCGATCAGAACTCTTGAAGACAGAGCAGCTATAATTCTCGTTGACTATCGTTTTGCCACGCAATACTGTCGGAGTTTTCTGCCGCCATGGATTCGCGACAACCTGAAGGTGCTTCCTGATGAAGATGGATCCATAGCAAAAGAGCTTTCTCTGTTCTTTAGGCAAGGTTGCTGAATGCTGTGAACTCTTCGGTCTCCTCGCCTATGAATGGTATTTCTTTCATGTTCTTGTCCAGTTTCACTCTTCCAATGACTGCTATAGCTATGTCTTGAGACACGGGCGTCAGGATCTTCAAGGTCTTTCTCAGATATTCGATTTCTTGAATGATGCCCATCCCCAAGAATTTCCGTTCTTCGTTGAACAACGCGGTCAAAAGTCCTTCTTCTTCGCCCTTTCGGATTATTACAACTTTCTTTCTTGTGGCTTCTTCGATTTTCTTCAGGTTTTCGGCGTTGATCCAGCGTCTTTTGCCGATGATGATCGAGATCCTGTCTGTTTGTTCTGAGAAGTGGAGTGGCTTCATTCCAATCAGTTCGTAGATTTTCCTCGCCAATCCTTGGTTTTGATGCGTTCTACTTAGGCCGAACAACTCATCGTCTTCGATTTTTAACCAGCCCATGGGGAGTGATTGCACCTTTGAGTTTCTGAGGTATTTTGTGTATCCCAACTCTCGGAGGTTCTTCCGACTTTCTCCGTCTCTCTGGCTAGCGACTGGAGGCGACTCAACCGTAATTCTCCTAAATTTCTCAAGGCTATTCATGAGAGGGGTAATTTCATCTTTTAGCTGCACGTAGAAAACTATTTCTGGGTTCATCTGTTCGACAAGCTGAGCCTTGTATCTGATTGCTCCTTCGCCCTCTATCCATCCATCACTATTTACGATGATGAAGTCAGGATCGCCCTTCAGAATTTCCTTTTTCAGTTGAGTCAGACTCTCAGTCACCTTTTCTGCGGCACCATTCGGGGAAGTAGTGCCGATGAAAATGGCATTTTTTGCTTGCAGGCTGAAAAGGTCTGTTATCGGCTTCGCCACGAAGGTATAGGAGACAGTACACGGCGGTCCAATATCAGATTGACCTAAGTCACCGTCTAGCACTGCTACTTTCTTTTTTTGGGCCAAGAGTCGGTTGATCAGATATGTGCAGAAACTGGTCTTTCCAGAATCGACCGTGCCCAAAACCACCGCCGTGGTTGGCTTGGCCTGTGCTCCCGCAAGGTTTTCGAATGCTGCGGTCCATGATGGCGGAATTGTGTTTCCTTCAACTTCATCTACGTTAGCCTTCTCTGCTAATGAGATGTTGAAGGTTGCTTTTTCATTAACAGTGAAGGGCATCCTTTTCCCCTCGCGTATGACGATTCTGTTGGTCATGCCAGTTTTCGATCCGAATACTTCAACGCTTCCAGAAGTGACGATTACTGAGGCTGGCCCATCGATCAGGAGCGTTTTTCCTTTCTCAACTGTTCTGTTCAATCTGTCTTCTCCTTTGATAGGTGTGTCCGTTTCTTCCAGCTATCTTTATTGCTGAAACTATATCTCTTAATCCTCTTCTGTTTTTGGTTTCTTTTTGAAACCGGCTTGTTCCACTTTCACTCACGCTTTCTAGTCTTATGTTTTGGGGTAAAACGTCATCTAGCGCTTGCAGGAGTTTCTTTTTATATGAAGGAACGCCGTCGCCGACTTTTACTGAAATTGAGGCTATTGGAAGACGGTCAAAGGTGCTAATGATGTTTTTTACTTTGTCTATTACCTCTCGCATACTGGAGCAAGTTTCTGTTCTGATGACTTTGCCGTCTGCCAAGACAGCTAGACCTAGTACTTTGCCAGGATCTATCCCTATGACCAGTTTCTCGCAGTTTTCCTTCCCCTGAACGGTCTGCAGAGCGTTGACAATCATTGCTTCTACATCCGTGTCCTCATTGCACACTAAGATTTTTTCATGCTCTATTAGGTGTTTCTCTTTTTCAGTTGTCAAAACAACCTTAACTTCCACTGGGATCGGTTCCTGAGGGATGAGGCTTAGAAAGGGCACGTGTCTCTTTTTCAGCTCATCAACGATGAGATAGTATGCTTTTCCTGAAACTGTAGCCACAGCGATACTTGCTTTCATGCCGCCTTCCTATTCTAATGGTTATATGAATGCCAAACGCAATATTAGTTTCGTAACTTATATCAGTTGACGTGCATGGTCTTGCCACAGAGAATTCCTACAGGTTGCAGGATCTTAGATAATACTTTAAAGGGTGGCATTTCATCCGAGAATGTCACTCTGATCTACGGAGAACCAGAGACTGGAAAGACTACCATGGCGATGCAGTGTGCCATGAACTGTGCACAGCGAGGCTCCAAAACGTTGTTCGTAGACTGTGACGGCACTTTTTCGGCTGAAAGGCTGTCGCAGATTTCAGGAAATGATTTCGAAAGGATCTCAGACCTAATAGTTTTGATGAAGCCGAAGGATTTTCGTGAGCAAATGATGATCGTAGACCACTCGGCGGATTATGTGACTGAACACTTCGGTCTTATCATCTTTGACACTATCACTTCGCTTTACGGACTTGAAGTGGCCGAGTCTCCTGCTAAAACGTTCGGACTAAATCGTGAGCTAAACAGGCAATTAGCTTGTCTGGCTCAAACAGCAAAGCTGAGCAAGATAGCCATTCTTTTGACTAGTCAGGTGCGAACTGTTTTTGAGAAAGAGAATGTGAGCGTTGAACCAGTTGCGTCTAGGGTCCTTAAGTTCTGGGCTGACATTGTAATAAACCTGAAGTTCACCGAAGATCCACGTTTGATCAATGCAATCTTGGAGAAACCCAAGACTCAAAAACCATTCTGCCATCTAAAAATAGAAAAATCAGGGATAGTTGAATATGCGAGCTAGTTGGTGGTTGATGACATGGAACTGACACAGCTGATCGTTGAAGCTTTGAAATTCATATTTCCTGCCTATTGTGCAAATGCCGTGCCAGTTCTCGTAGGCGGAGGGCGTCAGATTGATTCGGGAAAGAATTTTGTTGATGGGAAGCCAATCTTTGGAAAGAATAAAACTTTCCGCGGATTCTTTTTAGGACTCATCGTTGGAACGGGGGCTGGATTGGCAGAGACTGCCTACTTTGGCTCAAAATCTTTTCCATTTTTGCT
>DASPTR010000108.1:0-6192 GCA_035623315.1 Candidatus Acidiferrum sp.
ATGCAACATGCGTCCCCCTCGTGGTCAAAACATCAATGTAGAATGTGCTGTCTGGAGCCCAGCTTTGAGAAATGTTAAGCCAGTCATGTTCACCGATTTCTAGTCTGAAAGGTTTGGCGAAATATTGAGAAGTGTGGTTGACGTAGACTGAAGAAATATAGATGGCGACTTCTCCGACGTTTCGAAGATAGATGTCGATGCTGCCTGTAGAATTGTTGAACCATACGTCTTCCACCATCAATCGTTCACTCATGGTCTCTCGCAGATTAGTCGTAATGACATACGTTGCAGACGTCGCGATTGCCATTGCAGCGACAGCGACAACTGTAAGCAGTAGACTGCTTAGAACAGGAGTTATGGCCCTTTTGTTCTTGAAGATCCTAGGTGATCGCCCCATTTTCTCACTCCTATAGGAAGAGCTTGATGGCAACGTAGCCGCAGATCATCAGAATCAGACAGTGCTTCAGTCCAGCGTTGATCGTACCTTCTCCCATCTTGCCCGCTATGAGACCTCCGAAAAACCCTTGGATTGCAGTCATCTGGAAGAACATGAGCCTCATATCTTCACTCGACATCATCGTGGTTCCGAGAGTCGGTAGCTGTTCTATGCTAACGAAGAACGATTTGAAAAGCAGGATGATAGTAAAAAGAAAGACGAAGAAGGCTACGTAGATTATCGCGATATACGGTCGTGTTTGGGTTCGACGTTCCCTGTCGAGCAATAGTGTCGTCTGGATGAATTTTCCCATTGGGTCAAAGACTTTTTCGACATGCCCGCCCGAGCGGCTTGCCTCAATTATCATGGGTATGGTTCTTTGAACCAAAACAGTGTCAACCCGTTTTCTGAAAGCCAGAAGCGCTTCTTCAAAACTCATTCCCCAAGACATCTGCGTGTTCAGCTTTCTCAATTCTGCAGTAAGCGGTCCATAGTCTCTTTTCGATGCTTCCTCCAAAGCCTGAGGAAGCGTCATGCCTGTCTCTTGGGCTTGAACTATGCTTCTGAAGAGGTCTGGCAGATGATCGTCCACTGCCTTTCTCCACTCGTAGTCAACGTAGTTGAGAACTGCTGGAGGTAAAATGGCTAGGATTATGGCGAAGAACACTGATTCTTCGAATGCAGCGGTTCCCCAAGACGTGAATGCGCCTATGGCTATTGCTGCAGCAGCCAATGATGCTGAGATGATCCATCCGATTCTCTTGACTTTCTTTTCTACTTTTGGCATTTCATCACCATTTCGGCGAGGTTGCGTCGAGTATTATTATGAATACTACCGCACCTAGAGGTATTCCCAAGTACGTGAGTAGGTTTAGAAGCAGGTCTGGGCTGAGAATTCCGAGGCTGCCGCCGCCGAGCATGGTCATTACCGTGAGCATTATGATGAGCATTAATGGTCCTGTGAGAAGCAGTGCGACGTAGAACTCGGCAAGCATAGAAAGATTATCAGCGTACTTCTTGAGGCTTATCCTCTTCAGCTTCATGTACTGCGTTGATTTTTCGCGGAGGTAAGCTGCTAGATTACCTCCTGAATGGATAGTGGAGATGAACCCCTGAATCATTTCGCGGAATCTCTCTGAATCTGTTCGTTCAGAGGTCTCTTTCAAGGCTGAGATTATGTCGGAACCAAACAGGTTGACATCTCTTACAACGTCCTTCGCTTGTCCGGTCACAGCTAAGGGCACACTGAAAGTCGCGAGTGAGCTGAAGATGTGTTCTGGGGAAACGCCTGCGCTTGCAAGGATGGCCATGTAGCCAGTCGTGAACGGTAATTCATCTTCAAGTTGTCTCTTCGTGGCATCTGCGTAGTATACAGGATAACCGTAGAATCCGATGGTTGTGATGGCTATTGCGAACAGGCTGCCTCCAATGCCGAATAATATTGCTGGCAAAAATGGTATGCCCAATAAGAAGAACAGGAGAAATGGGACGATGGCAAAGATCGTCAGCGCGGCTGCTGCCGTGCAGAAAACTGTTAGACTGACGTAAGCTTTGTAATTGGCTTTTAGTCCTGATTTTTTCAGGCTCATATCCATGCCTTTGAAAAGTGGCAGGAAGCGTTCAGTCTTTTCTCCGACGAGATGATAGGCGATTGCTTCCAGATCGGCAAGACTTTTTCTTGTTTTTTGTTCTACTTTTTCGGTTGCTTGTTTCTCGGGCTTTTTGTTCGGTGCGTGTTTGAACTTTGTTCGAAGTTGTCTAAGAGATGCCTTGATTTTTTCTGATGAGCTTGAAGCTTTTTTCATTTGAGGCCAACTCTGGCTTTTTGGAAGACGCGGTCCGGAGTGGCGTAGTATTCTCTGATTACATTTGCAACGTCGACGTGGCGTCTGATGCCTTCATGTGTCATCCAGTCGAGGACCGTCTGTCTTCTGCTTAGTTCGCGTCTTGCCTCTTCTTCACTGACACCGATCTTGTTGATTTGTCTCTCCAGAAGGACGCTTTTTGATGATGTTGAGTATCTGTCGAATTTGGGGTTCCAGTTGAACAATTCTTCCGTTAGAATGTTCTGTTTTTCAGAATCCATCTTCACGATTTCTGCGGTGGTGCCAATTCTCCTCGCAGGTCTCCCATCAATTTCTGTCCTGTTCATCACCATAATCACGTTCGTCATTGCGATGAGTGGCTTTGGTATGTTCATCGGTTCAGATTCTAGCCTGTTTATCACGGATTCGACTGACTCCGCATGCATCGTGCACATTCCCAGGTGTCCTGTTGCCATTGCTTGGAAAAGTGTGTAGGCTTCTTCTCCGCGGACCTCGCCGACGATGATGTAGTCTGGCCTCTGCCTAACGGCGGCCTTCAGGAGGTCGAAAAGAGTTATCGAGCCGCTTCTCTTGTCTTCGCGTCCAAAGCCTAGTCTCACCACGGATGGTATCCAATTCTCATGCGGCAGGTTTAACTCCTGAGTGTCTTCTACACTGACTATTTTCATTTCAGGTTTTATGAACATCGACAGGCAATTGAGCATCGTCGTCTTTCCAGAGGCTACACCGCCTGCGACGAGGACAGATGCCTTGTTTTCTATCACGTACCACAGATATGCAGCCATTTCTGAAGAGATTGTCTTGAATGCAATGAGATCAGAGATGGTTAGCGGGTCTACTCTGAAACGTCGTATGGTAAATGTTGAGCCTCTTCTCGTTACTTCATTTCCAAAAGTGAGCTGGATGCGACTGCCATCAGGAAGTGAGGCGTCGAGAATCGGTGAAGCTATGGAAATGCTTTTTCCGGACATGTATGCCATGCGAATTATGAACGAATCTAATTCTGCTTCTTCTTTGAAGATTATGTTGGTGGGAACTGATTCGTGAATTCTGTGCCAGACGTATATTGGAATGTTTACTCCGTCTGCTGAAATGTCCTCGATGAGGTGGTCCTTCATCAAGGGATCGATTCTTCCATATCCTATGAAGTCTCTTACAATGTAGTAGACAAGCTTGTCGATAGCTTCTGGCTGGACCTTTATACGGTATTTCTTTATTGTTTCCTTGGTTTTTTCTTTAAGGTAGCCCTCTGCTTTCTCTTTGGTTTCTATTTCCTTCAGGTCTACATCAATTTCTTCCATCAAGAAATTCTTGATTTCGCGTAGCTTCTCCTCTTCCTCTTTCTTCAGAGTGGGCTCGATTATTTCATAGCGAATCTTTTGAGTTTCCGGTTCTTTGACTATTGCAGCGTAAATGTATGGTTCTTGTATCGGGTATGCTTCTCTGAAAACGGCCGTTTTTCTCGAATCTTCCCCGACTGTTATGGGGGCTCCGAGTTCAGTTTCCACTGTGGCTTCTTTTTTCTCTTGTTTCGGCTTCTTACCCGCTAGCATTGTTATCACTGGTTTAAGGTGTCTCGTGCTATTCCATGTGGTATAGTGTGTCGTTAGTCTTAATAAGGCATACGCACCACAAATCATTAGAGTCCTATAATTCTAGGGAAGAAGACATTCTATCATGTCTCCGTTCACGCCATTATTAGAAGAAGATTTTCATCCATCGTAGCTTTGGGTCATTTCAGCCTGTTTAAGGCTTCGAAAGCCCATTAAGCATTTGGTCGCGTCTGATGTTCTATTATCTTTTCTTGAAAGATCCATTTTTCCTTTTCATGCCGTATGTCCTCTCAAATCCTCCTTCCAGTTCCTGATTTTTTCTGCGACATGTTCGCGAAGTAATAAAAGAATTAGGTTTGTGTAAGTAGAAATGACGGATGGTTGGTTTGAATCATTAGGGCATGGTTGGTAAGTTGAGTAAGCGTGTGGTGTAGTGCGTGGTTGGTTTGTTGGGGGAAGCTTTTAATCATGCGGAGGCAAAAAACAAACTGAGGGAATAAGGATGAGTGAAAAGAAGATGGTTACTAGGAATGCTGTCATTAGTGTTGGAATAATCTGCATCATTCTAGTAGCCTGTTTAGTCGGAGCGTTTGCATATTACGTACCAATGGTAAATGACAAGAACAGTAAAATTTCTTCGTTGAACTCTCAAATCGCGGGTCTGCGGGACCAAATCCAGTTGGACAATTATGCGATCAATTCTTTGGAAGGTCAAGTAGCTGAGCTTGAGAACCAGCTTGCATCCAACAATTCATTGATCGCATCCGACAACGCTACGATCGCAAACCTGCAAAACCAAATCGCCGAATTGACGAACAACCTTGACTCATTGCAATTTCAATATGAACAGCTTAACCAAACTTATACCAGTTCATTTCTCTTTAACAGCTCGGACGGTATGCCCTCACCAAGCAACTCGTGGCAACCGCAGATTTTCATAACATACCCAGCAGGCTTTCAAGAGTATGCCAATGCCATACTGAAAATATGCGACACTGCCCTGACAGATTACTGCTACGTATTCGGCATGTACGACGGCGTTTATGTCGCTCTACCTCCAGTTATATACGTCTTTATCTCCACCAACGCCTCTTCTATAACCCTCGTCCACACTGCTGAAGACTACAGGATCTACCTTTATGTCCGATCAATCAAGGATATGGCGAACACTACCATCCATTGGGTCTACGGCTTCATCTATGAACTGGGAGCAATAACGTTCCAAATCGATAATGATTATTTTGGCGATGGTTGGATTAACTATGCGGACATGTTCAGGCTCCTGCCAGATGTCTATTCTCAGTTGGGTGACGATGCTTGGCCTCAACCCTACAATTACTCGCAGACCGAGGGGATTACGCCGTTCCTGAACCACATAGACAATTCAAGTCTAACCACTTATGGCAGTTCTTTTGCGGCTTCAAAGGTCTGCTACGTGATCGATCAGGAATATGGACCCTTGATCTTTGCAAAAGCTATGGAAAACTGCCATCCAACCCTTAGTGGATTCTACAATTACCCAACCTACAATTTCAATGAATTCAAGAATGCTCTCATCAGTCTCACAAATGATACCAGCCTCTTGCAACTGTTCAGCGAGAACGGATTCTAGACCCACTGAACCAATGCCTCCATAGAGTTGATGATCATAAATAATCTAAACGCTAAGCTGACCGCACACTGCTATCGTGAATATCCTGACGTTGTCGCGAACGAGACCGAAGTCAAGATGCATTTTTCGGCAAAGTGGTCAGGTTGAAAGCTATTAGCATTGAACGGTTTGCTGAACTATAGTCTAGCTTCAATGCATCAAGAGGTCGCCCAAAGATGGGATTGGCACGAATAAGTGGACGTAGATTGCTGAGGCTATTACTCCTGCTGCTATGGCTAAAAGGGCAAAGTCGCCTTTGTGCATTCTTAGGATGTACAAGTTTGTCCGGTTTTTCGTTGCCCCCCATGCGCGGGATTCCATGGCTTCTGCTAGTTCTAGGCTTCTTCGGATGGCGCTGACGATGAGCGGTATGAGGATCGGAACATAGTTCCTGATTCTCTTCAGGAAACTGCCACGCTCAATTTCCAAGCCTCTGGCTTTTTGTGCGTCCATGATTGTTTGGGCTTCTTCTGCTATGACTGGAACGAAACGGACGGCTGTGGTGAAGGCGAAGACCAGCTCATAAGGCACATGCGTCTGTTCGAGAGCAAGGCCCAAGTGGTCAGGGGATGTTGTCAAGAAGAAGACTGAGAAGGATTCGACGAGCACTATGAACCGCAATGTCAGTGCGGCCGCATTTTCTATGATTGTCTCGGTTATTACGTATCCATGAGTGAGGAAGGATACGATGAAGTTTGTGAGGAAAATTATTGTTGCGAAGAAGGC
>DASPTR010000109.1:0-7683 GCA_035623315.1 Candidatus Acidiferrum sp.
GCAAAGTTCCGCAACGCCTCAGCGAAACATCAAAGATCTTTGAAACTCTCAGAGGCTTCATCAACATACTACGCGTTTACACTGACGAGGAAAACCGAGAAGAAGTCAGCCAAGCAGCGTCGAACATTCTAGGCGAAATACTGTCAACAGCAAAAATATCGTACTAGAGTGCACAAGATGCAGAGAATAATCTTGAAAGGAAGGGGAATAGTCGAAGGCCACTGCAGAGCAAGAGCAATGGTCTCCACGAAGCCGATAAGCTTCCTGGGAGGGGTCGACCCGGCAGACGGCAGGATCGTCGAGAAGAACAATGACCTATGCGGACAATGCATAAAAGGCAAGATTCTATGCTTCCCACACGGCAGCGGTTCAACAGTCGGCAGTTACGTGTTATTCTCTTTGGCTAAAAAAAACTTGGCGCCAAAAGCCATAGTCAACCAGACTGCCGACCCTGTGGTCGTTGTCGGAGCGATAATAGCCGACATCACTATGGTCGATCAAGTTGACATCAAACAGATCAAGTCAGGAGACCTTGTAGAGGTCGACGCCGCAAAGGGCACGATTGAAATTCTGAAGCAAAGAGGAAACTGAACATGTACCTGACGAAGGAGGAGGAACGAACCTATGACGGCGAACACGGATGGGCAAACCAGAAATCAATGGAAATACTGGTTCGCCTAGGCGAGCTCTTCCAAGCAAAAAGACTGATCCCGATAAGTTCGGCTCACGTTTCAGGAGTTTCATACAAGACCATCGGCGACGCACCGATAGAGTACCTAGAAGCGTTGGCAAACGACCACGCACAAGTGAAAGTAAACGCTACGCTGAACCCGCAGAGCCTCGATCGCGAATATCTGGGAAAAAAGTATGGAGCGCGCCTGCGAGACAAACAGCTGATCATCCTTCGCCAGTTTGAAAGAATGGGATTCACACAAACTCTAACGTGCACGCCGTACTATTTGGAAAAACAAAAGCGCAATGCTCACCTTGCTTGGGCTGAATCATCAGCCGTCGTCTATTCTAACTCAGTCCTCGGAGCGTGGACAAACAGGGAGGGCGGACCCAGCGCACTCGCAGCGGCAATCATCGGCAAAACGCCTGACTACGGAATTCACAAAGCTGAGAACAGACAACCCAAAGTCCTAGTGAAAGTGGCCAAGCGTCTTCAGGACGAAACCGAATTCGGCGCGCTAGGAGCGCACCTTGGCAGGATTCTAGGAGACAGAATTCCAACCATCCGAGGTCTGGATGGGGCCACAAAAGACGACCTCAAGCAGCTAGGCGCGGCGCTTGCCTCAACAGGCATGGTTAACATGTTCTACTGCGGAAACGAGGGCCCTTCAAAGAATCTAGAGATAGAAGAAAGGATAGTCTTAGGGGCCGAAGACATAAAGAAGACAGCTCAAGAACTATGCCCTACATCAACAGAAAAACCAGACCTTGTAATCATAGGCTGCCCACACTGCTCACTGAACGAAATCAAACAAGTAGCAAACCTCATCGGCGAGAAAAAGGTCAAAACTGAAACCGAATTATGGGTCTGCACATCGCCATGCGTCAAGCAAAGAGCTAAGAAATATGTCAAGAAAATCGAGAGAAGCGGCGGACACGTATTGGAAGGAGTATGCACCGTCGTTTCGTGGACTGAAAGACTAGGAGTGAAGACCATAATGACAAACTCTGCAAAAACAGCACATTACGCACCAACATTGAGCAAGGCTGATGCGATAATCGCAACAAAGGAAAAGTGCCTGCAAACAGCCTTAAGACGATAAGCTTTATTCGAACGAAGATAAACACTCTGCATGATCCCTCGGGCTATAGGCTCCGGTAGTATAGCCCGGCCAAGTATTCCGGCCTTTCGAGTCGGAGACCCGGGTCCAAATCCCGGCCGGAGCACCTATACACTAGCGAATCTCCATTCTGTCTACATCTTCAGAACATCGATGAAGCTGGCACTAAATAGGCTATGACGGAAAGAGGCTTGTTCACGTGATAGAGACCATTGAGAGACCAAAAAAGGTAAAGTGGCTTCCGACCCGCATCGCTGAATTTGTCTGATCTTGAACTCTTTAGAAAGCCTGAAAAGCTAATCTGTCGAGTGTTTTGTTATGAAGTATTCATTCAAAATAGCCTCAGCGTGGGGGATACCCATTGAACTCCACATAACCTTCATTTTGTTGATGGCAGCAGTTCTCGTTCTGACATTTCCGCAGGTATATTATTTCGTTCTTATTCTGTTCCTCTTCGTTTTTGTTGTCGTTCACGAATTGGCCCATTCACTAGTTGCTAGACGGTATAACATCAAAGTTCGCAAGATCGTTCTGTATCCAATTGGAGGAGTCTCAGAGATCGAAGAAATTCCGGATAACCCTAGAATAGAATGGCGCGTTGCCATCGCTGGGCCGCTCGCAAGCTTTGTCATCGGCGTGATTCTCCTCCCTTTGGGCGTGATACTGTCTCCAGGGTCACATTTTGAGCCTTCGCTGACCATTACAGGAAATTTGTTGTTTGATCTCGGGATCCTCAACATTTTCCTCGGAGCCTTCAACCTGATTCCAGCGTTTCCTATGGATGGGGGTCGCGTTTTCAGGGCGTTGCTTGCTGAAAGAATGAAGTTTTCCGACGCTACGAAATACGCGGCGTTTATCGGCAGGTTAATGGGCATTTTCATGGCTGTTTTTGGCATTCTCTACAACATCTGGTTGGTCATAATAGGCATATTCATCTATGTGGGCGCCTCAGAAGAGGCAGAACAAACCATAGTGTCTACCACCCTAGCTATGGTGCGGGTTAAGGATGTCATGTCAACAGAAGTTGCTTCAGTCGACCCTGAAACCAACCTCGCCGATGCCCTTGAAATAATGCTGAAGGCGCGGTACCATGACCTTCTCGTTCAAAAAGATGGAGTATTTCGAGGAGTCATAATGTGGAGCGAAATAACGAAGGTCAAACCCGAAATGAGAGCGCAACAACGTGTTGAGACTTTACCTTTGAAGAAGATATCGGTTTTTTCCGACGAATCGATCCTTGAAGCTTACAAGTTGATGACACAAGAAAAGGTCGATCTAATTCCAGTAGTAAACAGAGAAGAACCAGACAAAGTTGTGGGCGTAGTCACGAGCGAAAGCGTAGCCAAGGCCTACGAAAAAGCCAAGACCCTCCGCTAAGTCGCTGATTTGAGTCCTTTCGAGAAAACTGAACAGCTGTGAAGAGGCGGAAAGCGATTTCGACTTCCTATTGAGATTCACACAAGATCTATATACAGCCTGACTCTATCGGATTATTCTTCAAAACCAACGGCGATTAAAAATGACGGAAAACCTGCTTTTAAGCTACAAGAAACTCATGGAGAGAACTAAGGAAATCATCGTTTTCTTATCAGCCAAGGCGATTATGGAGTGGGACATGGAAACGAAGATGCCGCCGAGAGGAATTCACCTGAGAAGCGAACAGTTGGCTTTGCTCAGCGGAATGCAACATAAGATGGAAACCGCGCCTGAAATAGGAGCTCTGCTGAATGCAATAGAGAAACACAAGGATTATGACACGTTGGACGCTGTTCAAAAACGAAACGTGTACCTTATCAGAAAGAACTATGATGAACAGACGAAGCTTCCTGAAGAGCTCGTCAAAGAAATGGCAAAACAACGTGCCATTGCGATAGACGTCTGGAAGAAAGCCAAAGCTTCTAAGAAATTTAGCATGTTTAAACCTGAACTTGAAAAGAACATAGAATTAGCGAAGAAGGCCGCAGAAATTCTGATGAAGGTAAAGAAGACAACCACACCATACGATGCGCTAGTCGACATTTTCGAACCGAAGATGACCTCTAGAGAAATCACGCGAGTCTTCAACGAACTCAGAGAAGGCCTAATTTCAATACTGAAGAAATGTGAAAACTCGCCGAAACAACCAGACGTGCGCTTTCTCAGCCGCAAAATCTCGATAGACAAACAACGCGAAATTGCTGTAGCCCTAGCCGAGGCCGTTCAATATGATGTCACGTCTAAGAATGCAGGGGGAAGAATAGACGAGACCGAACATCCCTTCACGAATGGCTATTACGATGATGTTCGAATAACAACGCACTATTACGAACGCGCGTTTGCCTCATCCATCTTTTCAGTACTGCACGAAGCTGGACACGCCCTATACGAACAAGACCTCAACCGCAAATGGATGTATCAACCAGTAGGCACAGGCTGCTCCTCAGGTTTCCATGAATCTCAAAGCCGATTCGTAGAAAACATAATTGGCAGATCACGAGAATTCTGGACCTACTTCATGCCCAAGCTGAGGAAGCTAACTGGAAAGACCCTCTCAGACATTAACGTGGACAAATTTGTTCACGCTGTCAACCAGGCCAAACCTTCAAAAATCCGCGTTGAAGCAGACGAAGTCACCTATGGGCTCCACATAATAGTGAGGTTCAACATCGAGCGAGATCTATTCGCTGATAAGATAACAACAAAGGAGCTACCGGAAATATGGAATCAAAACTACAGAGACTACCTGGGCCTAAAGATAGAAAACGATTCTGAAGGCGTAATGCAGGACACGCACTGGGCAAACGGCTACTACGGCTACTTCCCAAGCTATGCACTAGGCAACATCTACGATGGGCAGCTACTTGCGGCAATGGAGAAAGATTTGCCGAACTGGCGGAAAAAGATTGAAAAGGGCAGCTTCACAGAAACGAAACAATGGCTCATCAAAAACGTCCACGACCGAGGAAACCTGTACGATCCGCCAGAGCTGATTAAGAAGATCACTGGAAAAGGACTCCTCGTAAAACCGTACCTAGATTATCTGAAAGGCAAATACTCAAAACTCTACGATTTCTAGCTTCCCCTTTTTCTAAGGATCACATAAAGTTCCATGACCAAATAGGCAACGATTGAACCGACGATCAGGAACACCCCAATCCATCCTGTAACCGCATCGTAATAGTTGGCCCCGTACAAGAACAAAACAATCCCCAAGAGGAAGACTATCAGCATCGCAAGACTTTTCCACGGCATGCTAAACACACTCCAAACAAGATCAAATGTGAAAGATTCCTAAGTATATAGCCTTGTCGACGAACAACACGGCGAAACACCGCACAGACAAACCTTTGAGCGACCACCACCGACGACAAAACCATTCGCACATGTCGGAAGTGCCATGCACACGACGGCTAAACGACGCTGCAGTGCCGTTCAAAAGCTTAATCTAATCCTAGGCTGCGTTGTTCCGACAGACTTATATACGAGAAAGAGGGTGATACTCTTCCTAGGTGAACTTTCTGTGTCGGGATTCGACGCTAAGAAGCCATCAAACAGAGAGGAACTCGTCGTAATGTTGACGGAAGCCGCGAAGAAATCCGCAGATAGACCCAGCGTCTCCAGAGTGAAGCCGACAGTTTCGCGAACGGCCGAAATGCTTGGCATACACAGAGACACTCTGCACACGTGGATGAAGGAGTTCAATGTCGATTTTAGAGAGATTGCTGAAGCTGTGCCGACAGGTCAGGAAGGATTGTTTGCCGAATCAAATGGAAAAACGTATTTGATTGGCGAAGCACTTGTCGGAGAAGGAAACGAAGTGGCACACATAGACCTGCTCATAGGCGACAAGTGCGGTCCAATCGGCGACGCATTCGCCGCCGGACTGTCGAATCTGTCGGCTGGGCATACTCCGCTTTTGGCAGTGATAAGACCTAATCTGCCGCCGAAGCCTCACACTTTGCTGGTTCCAAAGGTCACGGTGAAGAACGCTTCGGATGTGACAAAGATATTTGGACCTGCACAGTCAGCAGTAGCTAAGGCAGTCGCAGATTCAGTAGAAGAGGGAATAATTCCAAAAGACAAAGTAGACGATTGGGTAATAGTATGCAGCGTTTTCATAGGTCCACAGGCAACAGATTTCCGCAAGATATTCCAATTCAATTACGGCGCAACGAAGCTAGCGTTGAAAAGGGCGCTTTCAAAATATCCCACGCTAGAGAAGATGTTCTACGACAAGGACCGAGCAAAACATCCGATCATGGGGTTCAAGGTCCCGCGTTTATGGAGGCCGCCTTACCTGCAGATTTCGCTAGATAATCCAGAGCTGGAATCATCTAAGAGAATAATCAGGGAGCTTCCTGGAAGCGACAGGATCATACTAGAAGTTGGAACTCCACTCCTGAAAAGATACGGAACAAGAATAATCAACGAACTGAGACAGACAGCCAAAGACGTGTTCATTGTTGCAGATCTCAAAACACTAGATGTTGGCAAAGTCGAAGTGGACTTGGCCTACGATGAAACTGCAGACGCAGTCGTGGCTGCTGGTCTCGCACCTGCTGAAACGCTGGATTCCTTCATCCACGAAGCCAAGAGACTAGGCATATACGCAGTGGTCGACATGCTCAACGTGGAAGACCCGATCGCCAAGCTAAAGACAGTCAAAGAGTTTCCAGACATAGTCATACTGCATAGGGGCATAGACCAAGAAACCGGGAGAACCCTCGGACTTGATCGCATCCAAGAAATGCGGCAAACATTCAAAGACAAAAAGTTCTTGGTCGCAGTCGCAGGTGGAGTAGTACCCGAAACAGCCAAAGAAGCCTTGCAGAAAGGTGCAGACATCATAATCGTGGGCCGATACGTCACCCAATCAAAGGACATCGAACGCTCCGTAAGAGACTTCTTAGAGGCAACACCACAAATGGGCGAAGACATAGACCTGTTTAGGGTACACGTTGAGTAACACCCTCTCCGTTGTAGTCCTTCAGATCACGCGAAAATCTTGAAGAAAACAAATGCAGCAAGAAAGATTATGCCAGCCACGACAAACACTTGAAGAAAGCCTAGAGCTTGGGCGATGAAAGGCCCTACAAAAGAACCGAACGCTCCCCCAATACCAATCAGAACGTTCATCAGACCAGACTTTCCAGAAGGAATAATCTCCATCGACAGATGAAGAATGTCCACGCTGAAAACCGCAAACGCGAAACCCATAAGCATCACAACCCCAATTGTCAGCAGCACGCTAAGTGACGAATGCCCTAGGGCCGCGAGCAGTATGAAGGCAAGCAGACTTCGAAACAGCACGAGTCTTCCTAGGCTTGCCTTTCCGTTCGACTCTTCTGTTGTCCTTCCAGCCAGAGCATAACCAGCTATGGCTCCGCTGGAATTCAGCATATAAACTGCAAAAACAATTCCGACAGGCAAGCCTACTGCGATTCTGCTAACAAAAATAGGCAGAGGCGTGAACAATATGGCTGTGGCCAGTGAGAAAAGAATCAGTCCACAGCAGAACGCGACAATGTTTTCTCTTTTCAATCTCTTATCCAAGTCCAGTCCGTCCATCATTTTTGAAGCTAAGAATACACCGTGGGACGCAAAGTCGACCGTCTTCTCCAAACTCACTAGGCTTCTTTCAAAAACGAAATCAGGGTCTGCTACAAGTATAGCGGAAAGAACAAGGGCGACAAGGTTTAGTCCTGCTACCAAAAAAAGTGTGTTGGTTGGACCGAAGCCGTATGTTGAAGCAAAGAAGCCCAGTAGCAGGCCGATGAACCAGCCGACTTCCGTTAAACCCTCGTAGAAGGCGAAGTTCCTCTTCCACTCGTGATGAGAATACAGTTCGGAAATCAACACGTTTTTTGGAGCCTCATGAGCTACGTGGAAAATCGACATTACGGCGTACAGT
>DASPTR010000110.1:0-3747 GCA_035623315.1 Candidatus Acidiferrum sp.
ACCCTTGGCGTGGCCACCTACCCAGGTTCGTGGCAGCTGCTGACGGCAATGTTCTTCGCTCTAATGCTCGTGATAACGCTTCCAGTGTTTCTGCTCTTAGCATTGTGGCAGATAACATCGAAGTCAGAGCAATAGTGTGCCGGCAGAAAAACGGCTACTACTGTTGGCAAAACACGATGAAGAGTGTTGGCTGTCACCATCCTCAGACTGCCCATATGCGGCACCTTTGGTTGAACCTGTTGAGCCCGGGCTAAGCTCTTCAGGAAAGAAGTTTTGGCTCTTTTTTATGTTCTATTCAGAACACAATCGGACAATGGAATGATTGATCTTTTTCGCTTCAGAAGGGCAGAAGTTGCGCTAATGATTCAAAAACTCTGTAAATGAAACATGTCAATGTAGACCATAGTGAGCTATCATAGTCAAATGGCTTTCCGCATGTCTCTTTTTCCTGCGTCTTCTCAGGTATTCAAGCATGAACAGCAGAAAGAAGAGTGCCAATATCCCTGCGATGACTGCAAATACAAAAAATGCTAGAAGTCCTACTGGAAGCTTTGGCGGTGAAGGTGAGGGCAGCATAATCTGAACGTATCCATCGTAATAGATGTTGTTTGTAAGGTTTATTTCCCCTTCAACCGGGGACGCCTTCGCTACTATTTGATATGTCCCTTTGGGCACATTTGCGGTGTTCCATTCGAACACTATGATCTGGTCCGTAGCAGGCGCAAGCTCCGTAACAGGTTTTTCGTCAATTAGGATATCATCGTAATATACGCTCGCGTTGGTCGATTCTGTGAAGTTACCATTGTTTCTGATGTCCACTGTTATGCTAAGAATTTCGCCTTGATATGCCTCATTCTTGGAACACTTTGCGTAGGTAACTGCTACGTCATGGAACAATAAGGGCGTACTGATGATTTCTAACGTTGCAGAAATGGCTGGGCTGTAGAGAGTGCCTCCACTTTCAGGAGGCATATCATAGGCTGCTGCTAAAATAGAAGCTTGACCGAATGAGGCTGTATTAGGTATTTGAGAGGTAGCACTTATGTAAGTCGTGCCTGGTGGGAAAGTTAGGTTTTCCATTTGAATGTGAATTATCGAATAGTTCAGTGCGTCTTGGACGTCTATCGTTATCGTAGCTAACTTGTCTTCAAGCGCAATGTTTTGAACTGTGAGGTTGAACTCGACGGTTTCGTTTCTTAAGAATTGTGTTTGAGGCTGTGAAAGGCTGTTCAGGGTCGAAATGTTGGTTATGCTGATTATCCAGCCCACTTGAAAAGTCAACGTGTCAATTACTGTTTGATCCGAAATGCTAACAGTGGCGATCACGTACCACTCCCCGAATACCTTTGATTCAGGATTATCATTGGGCCAAGGAATTCTAAACGAGAACTGCGCAATTCCATCCTGACCAGTGATGTTTGCACCATCTATCGTGATATTCTCAAAAGCGTTCAAAGGACCCTCAACGTGGAAGGCCACATCCTTTTGCGCTACAGGACCACCATTGTACGTTACTAGCGCATAGAGCATCACCAGCTCTTGAGGCTCAAAAGCGTCGCTTGACTGATTTATTCCAATGCCACCCTTCTGATCATACAAATCAATAACCCTGCCTGATGCATCGTTGCCAAAGGCAGGTCTCAAAGATTGCGAGACAAGACATGCCACAACTAAGAGACTTGCCAATATTACTGTTCTATAGACTTCTCTTTTTTTCTGAAGCATGCATCTCGATCTACCGTAGAATAAAAGTGAGCGATGCGGGCTTCCTACTTTCATCTGAGCAGCCACCATGACCTCAAATGCAAGGTCAGTTCTCCTTTCGCCTCCTTGAAAAAGAGAGATCCGCGTGGTTCATTAGTATTTATGTAAGAATCTTCTATATTTCTTTATGCGATACATAACCAGGAAACGCTTGTACGCACCTCGAAAAAGGGTTTCTTTATCCCTTCGATATGTCAAAGATAGTGCAGGGCTCGTCAATCCTCGGATTTAGGGGATTCTTTGGGTGCAATCAGCGGACTAATAGTGTTTTCCATCATTTGAAAGCTAGTCATTCACTCTCCTGTTTGGCCTCTTGACCTCTTTTCAACCTCTAAGGTACTATTCAAGGAGATTAATAGAAATCTTTGAAAGAGGAGGCCTTTCATAATCATATTCGTTCACGTGGTCCTTGGAGAATCATGCATGAAGTAGTACGACATAACACATAAAAAGCACTTGGCACCTACAGAATTAGGGAAATGTCTTGAGCTTAGATGAGATCGAGACCTTTTATAGATCGCTGACTACATGCCCAAAGTGTAATTCGAATGAGGGTTTTTGGCTTGCCGCAACGAGTGAGCGAAGTTATGTTCAATGCAAACACTGTGGCACGCTTTTGGAGATATGTGAAGTCTTTCAAGAGCCGGCAGGAAATAAAAAATCTAAAGGGATCTTCAGACTTAAACTATAAATTGCTTCCTTAGTCCGGCCCATCTCTCCCTTCCAATGTAATGATACGTTGCTGTTTTCTAGAAAGTTGCCAGATCTGGCGGGGGACGTTGAATATTACCTCGAACGAGTTCAGGAACTACGATTGTGTTCTTCCAATTGAACTCTGGAGTGAACGTTTCCGGAGGAAAGTCTTAAAAAGAGATCGAGGTCTAAACAGATGTTTGGTGATTAAATGTTAAAGAAAAATTCTGCTGCAATGAAGACAATTTATGTACTGCTGATTGCAATTATAATTACAGGTGCCATCGTTGGCGTAGCCACTTACTACCTAACGCGACCCTCCACGGCCAATGCGCTTACTATCTATACTTGGTGGACTTCAGGCGGGGAGTCGGCAGCTCTTCAAAATCTGCTTACGCTTTACCAAAATCAATATCCTAGTGTAACCGTGATACCGGATGCTGTTGCTGGTGGCGCAGGATACGTGTTCAAGTCAGTTATTAAGCCGCTTGTCCTTGCAGGAGAAGCTCCAGATGCGTTCCAAGTTCACGCGGGGTATGAAATGTATCCTTACGTGTCAGGAAACTACCTCGCTTCAATTAATGATCTGTGGAGCTCTCAAGGCTGGACTAGCGTCATGCCTTCAGTGATTGCAAGTGAGGTTCAGTGGAGCGGGAACTACTACGCCGTTCCATTGGATATTCACAGGGCGAACGTTATATGGTACAACGCGCCTGTTCTAGCCGCCAACAACATCAATGCTAGCACCCTGACAACTTGGTCCGCGTTCTTCGCAGCGTGCCAGCAGCTGAGCCAAAACGCTACGTCTGGCCTCGTAGCTCCAATAGCCCTTGGAGATACTGACCAGTGGGAGGCGACCATGGTATTGGAGGAAATGATGGCTGGCCAAGGGATGCAGTTCTACCAGAACTTCATAAATGGTAACATTACAAATGCAAATGATCCAAACTTGAAAGCTGCAACGACAGAGTTCGCCGAATACTTAAACTACACGAATGCAAACCATGCGAGCTTGACGTGGGACCAAGCAGCTGCGCTGGTGATCAATGGTCAGTGCGCGTTCAACCTAATGGGCGATTGGAACAACGGAGAATTCAAGGTTGCGAACAAGGTTTACGGCACGGATTACGGAACGTTTGCTGCTCCTGGAACTGCGAACATGTACGGCTTGGTGATCGACTGCTTCGAACATCCTGATGGCGTGAAGGACCCGACCAACTCTCTAAACTGGTTGGAACTCGTCGGGTCAGCGGCAGGCGAAATGGCGTTCAACCCAGACAAAGGCTCAAT
>DASPTR010000111.1:0-5700 GCA_035623315.1 Candidatus Acidiferrum sp.
GCAAAGTTCCGCAACGCCTCAGCGAAACATCAAAGATCTTTGAAACTCTCAGAGGCTTCATCAACATACTACGCGTTTACACTGACGAGGAAAACCGAGAAGAAGTCAGCCAAGCAGCGTCGAACATTCTAGGCGAAATACCGTCAACAGCAAAAATATCGTACTAGAGTGCACAAGATGCAGAGAATAATCTTGAAAGGAAGGGGAATAGTCGAAGGCCACTGCAGAGCAAGAGCAATGGTCTCCACGAAGCCGATAAGCTTCCTAGGAGGAGTCGACCCCGCAGACGGCAGGATCGTCGAGAAGAACCATGACCTATGCGGACAATGCATAAAAGGCAAGATTTTATGCTTCCCACACGGCAGCGGTTCAACAGTCGGCAGTTACGTGCTATTCTCTTTGGCTAAGAAAAACCTAGCGCCAAAAGCCATAGTCAACCAGACTGCTGACCCGGTGGTCGTTGTCGGAGCGATAATAGCCGACATCACTATGGTCGATCAAGTTGACATCAAACAGATCAAGTCAGGAGACCTCGTAGAAGTCGACGCTGCAAAGGGCACGATTGAAATTCTGAAACAAAGAGGAAGCTGAACATGCACCTGACGAAGGAGGAGGAACAAATCTACGACGGCGAACACGGATGGGCAAACCAGAAATCAATGGAAATACTAGTTCGCCTAGGCGAACTCTTCCAAGCAAAAAGACTGATCCCGATAAGTTCAGCTCACGTTTCAGGAGTTTCATACAAGACCATCGGCGACGCACCGATAGAGTACCTAGAAGCGTTGGCAAACGGTCACGCACAGGTGAAAGTTAAAGCTACGCTGAACCCGCAGAGCCTCGACCCCGAATATTTGGGAAAAAAGTATGGAGCACGCCTGCGAGACAAACAGTTGATCATCCTTCGCCAGTTTGAAAGAATGGGATTCACTCAGTCTCTAACGTGCACGCCATACTATTTGGAAAAGCAAAAGCGAAATGATCACCTTGCCTGGGCTGAATCATCAGCCGTCGTCTATTCTAACTCAGTCCTCGGAGCGTGGACAAACAGGGAGGGCGGACCCAGCGCACTCGCAGCGGCAATCATCGGCAAGACAGCTGAATACGGAATTCACAAAGCTGAGAACAGACAACCCAAAGTCCTAGTGAAAGTGGGCAAGCGTCTTCAGGACGAAACCGAATTCGGCGCGCTAGGAGCACACCTTGGCAGGATTCTAGGAGACCGAATTCCAACCATCCGAGGTCTAGAAGGAGCCACTAAAGACGACCTGAAGCAGCTAGGCGCGGCGCTTGCCTCAACAGGCATGGTCAACATGTTCTACTGCGGAGACGAGAGGCATTCAAAGAATCTGGAGATAGAAGAAAAGATAGTCTTAGGGGCCGAAGACATAAAGAAGACGGCCGAAGAGCTGTGTACCGCATCAACGGAAAAACCAGACCTTGTAATCGTAGGCTGCCCACATTGCTCACTGAACGAAATCAAACAAGTAGCAAACCTCATCGGCGAAAAAAAGGTCAAAACTGAAACGGAATTATGGGTTTGCACATCACACTGCGTTAAGCAAAGAGCAAAGGACTATGTCAAGAAGATTGAGAGAAGCGGCGGACATGTGCTGGAAGGAGTATGTACTATCGTTTCGTGGACTGAAAGACTAGGAGTGAAGACCATAATGACAAACTCTGCGAAAACAGCCCACTATGCACCAACATTGAGCAAAGCAGATGCGACGCTAGCAACAAAGGAAATTTGCCTGAAAGCAGCCCTAAGACGATAAGCTTTATTCGAACGAAGATAAACACTCTGCATGATCCCTCGGGCTATAGGGCTCCGGTAGTATAGCCCGGCCAAGTATTCCGGCCTTTCGAGTCGGAGACCCGGGTCCAAATCCCGGCCGGAGCACCAATATAATAGCAAATCTCCGTGTTGTATACGACTTCAGCACATCGATGGGACGTGCACTATGGATCTTCACATATTCGTTTACCGATGGCTTTATTGAAAGCGATTTCGACTTTCTATTGAGATTCACGGAAGATCTATATACAGCCTGACTCTATCGGATTATTCTTCAAAACCAACGGCGATTAAGAATGACTGAAAACCTGCTTTTAAGCTACAGAAAACTCATGGAGAGAACCAAAGAAATCATCGTTTTCATCTCCACCAAGGCAATTATGGAGTGGGACATGGAAACAAAGATGCCACCGAAAGGGATTCACCTAAGAAGCGAACAGCTGGCCTTGCTCAGCGGCATGCAACACAAGATGGAGACCGCGCCTGAAATAGGAGCACTATTGAATGCGATAGAGAATCACAAGGACTATGACACGTTGGACACCGTTCAAAAACGAAACGTGTACCTCATCAGAAAGAACTTTGATGAACAGACGAAGCTTCCCGAAGCACTCGTCAAAGAAATGGCAAAACAGCATGCCATAGCGATAGACGTTTGGAAGAAAGCAAAAGCTGCCAAGAAATTTAGCATGTTCAAACCTGAACTTGAAAAGAACATAGAATTAGCGAAGAAGGCCGCAGAGATTCTGATGAAAGTCAAAAAGACGGCCACGCCCTACGATGCGCTAGTCGACATTTTCGAACCAAAAATGACCGCTAAAGAAATCACAAGAGTCTTCAACGAGCTCAGAGAAGGCCTAGTTTCATTACTAAAGAAATGTGAAAACTCGCCGAAACAGCCAGACGTGAGCTTTCTCAGCCGCAAAATCCCGATAGACAAGCAACGCGAAATAGCTGTAGCCCTAGCCGAAGCCGTTCAATATGACGTCACATCAAAGAATGCAGGAGGAAGAATAGACGAGACCGAGCATCCATTCACAAATGGCTACTACGACGACGTTCGAATAACAACCCACTATTACGAACGCATGTTTGCCTCATCCGTGTTTTCAATACTACACGAAGCTGGACATGCCCTATACGAACAAGACCTCAACCGCAAATGGATGTATCAACCAGTAGGCACAGGCTGCTCCTCAGGTTTCCACGAATCTCAAAGCCGCTTCGTAGAAAACATAGTTGGCAGATCGCGAGAATTCTGGATCTACTTCATGCCCAAGCTGAAGAAGCTAACCGGAAAGACTCTATCAGACGTAAACGTGGACAAGTTTGTTCACGCTGTCAATCAGGCCAAACCTTCAAAGATCCGCGTCGAAGCAGACGAAGTCACATATGGACTTCACATTATAGTGAGGTTCAACATTGAGCGAGACCTATTCGCTGACAAGATAACTACAAAGGAGCTTCCAGAAATATGGAATCAAAGCTACAAGGACTACCTAGGCTTGAAAATACAAAACGACTCTGAAGGCGTAATGCAAGACACACACTGGGCAAACGGATATTACGGCTACTTCCCAAGCTACGCCCTAGGCAACATCTACGACGGGCAGTTACTTGCGGCCATGGAAAAAGACCTGCCGAACTGGCGCAAACAGATCCAAAAGGGCAACTTCACAGAAACGAAACAATGGCTCATCAAAAACGTCCACGACCGAGGAAACCTGTATGACCCACCAGAACTGATAAAGAAGATCACAGGAAAAGGGCTCCTCGTAAAACCTTATCTGAATTATCTGAACGGCAAATACTCAAAACTCTACGATTTCTAGCTTCCCCTTTTTCTAAGGATCACATAAACTTCCATGACCAAATAGGCAACAATTGCAGCGACAATCAGGAACACACCAATCCATCCTGTAACCGCTTCGTAATAGTTGGCCCCGTACAAGAACAAAACAATCCCCAAGAGGAAGACTATCAGCATCGCAATACTTTTCCACGGCATGCCAAACACACTCCAAACAAGATCAAATGTGAAAGATTCCTAAGTATATAGCCTTGTCGACGAACAACACGACCAAACTCCGCATAGACAAACCCTTGAGTGCCCACCACCGACGCAAAAGCCATTCAAACATGTCGGAACTGCCATGCGCACGACGTTTAAACGACGGCACAGTGCCGTTCAAGAGCCTAATCAATTCCTAGGCTGCCTTGTTCCGACATATTTATATACGAGAAAGGCAATCATACCCTCTCTAGGTGAACATTCTGTGTCGGGATTCGACGCCAAAAAGCCTTCAAACAGAGAGGAACTCGTTGTAATGCTGACGGAAGCCGCCAAGAAGTCTACGGATAGACCCAGCATCTCTAGGGTAAAGCCGACAGTTTCGCGAACAGCCGAAACGCTCGGAATACACAGAGATACTTTGCACACTTGGATGAAAGAGTTCAATGTCGATTTCAGGGAGATTGCAGAAGCTGTGCCGACAGGTCAGGAAGGATTGTTTGCCGAATCAAGTGGAAAAACTTACTTGATTGGGGAAGCACTTGTCGGAGAAGGAAACGAAGTAGCTCATGTGGATCTGCTCGTAGGCGACAAGTGCGGTCCAATCGGCGACGCATTCGCCGCCGGGTTGTCGAATTTGTCGGCTGGGCACACTCCGCTGCTGTCGGTCATAAGACCTAATCTGCCGCCGAAGCCTCACACTTTGCTAGTTCCAAAAGTCACGGTGAAGAACGCTTCGGATGTGACAAAGATATTTGGACCTGCACAGTCGGCGGTAGCTAAGGCAGTCGCAGATTCGGTAGAAGAGGGAATAATTCCAAGAGACAAAGTGGACGATTGGGTAATAGTATGCAGCGTTTTCATAGGTCCACAAGCAACAGATTTCCGGAAGATATTCCAATTCAATTACGGCGCAACCAAACTAGCGTTGAAAAGAGCGCTTTCAAAATATCCTACGCTAGAGAAGATGTTCTATGACAAGGACCGAGCGAAACATCCGATCATGGGATTCAAGGTCCCGCGTCTATGGAGGCCGCCGTACCTGCAGATTTCGCTAGATAATCCAGAGCTGGAATCATCTAAGAGAATAATCAGGGAACTTCCTGGAAGCGACAGAATCATACTCGAAGTTGGAACCCCACTCCTTAAGAGATACGGAACAAGAATAATCAACGAACTGCGACAGACAGCCAAAGACGTGTTCATCGTTGCAGATCTCAAAACCCTAGATGTCGGCAAAGTCGAAGTGGACTTGGCCTACGATGAAACTGCAGACGCCGTCGTGGCGGCTGGCCTCGCACCCGCTGAAACATTAGATTCTTTCATCCACGAAGCGAAGAGACTGGGCATATACGCAGTTGTCGACATGCTAAACGTGGAAGACCCGATCGCGAAGCTCAAGTCAGTCAAAGAGTTTCCAGACATAGTCATACTGCACAGGGGCATAGACCAAGAAACCGGGAGAACCCTCGGACTTGATCGCATCCAAGAAATGCGGCAAATATTCAAAGACAAGAAATTCCTAGTCGCAGTCGCAGGTGGAGTAGTACCAGAAACAGCCAAAGAAGCCTTGCAGAAAGGCGCAGACATCATAATCGTGGGCCGATACGTCACCCAATCAAAGGACATCGAACGCTCCGTAAGAGACTTCTTAGAGGCAACACCACAAATGGGCGAAGACATAGATCTGTTCAGGGTACACGTTGAGTAACGCCCTCTTCGCTGTTATACATCAGATCACGCGAAAATCTTGAAGAAAACAAATGCCGCAAGAAAGATTATGCCAGCCGCGACAAACACTTGAAGAAAGCCTAGAGCCTGGGCGATGAAAGGCCCTGCGAAAGAACCGAACGCTCCCCCAATGCCTATCAAGACGTTCATCAGACCAGCCTTT
>DASPTR010000112.1:0-38077 GCA_035623315.1 Candidatus Acidiferrum sp.
ACTGACTTGTTCCATAGAACGCAGAGACGAAGTCGTTGCCGTAGTATGCGAGCATGTTTGCGAGCGGACCACCTGAGCCAACCAAGTTGGCACCTGCGATCTGCCAGTCATAGCCCATCGGGTCCCAGTCGTCTTTGAGGCCTGTTCGGAAGTCGCTTGTGCCGTAATAGTATGGAGTCCATGGTGTAGCAGTGCCAGTGCCCATCATGCTGAATATTGAAGGCATCTGGTTAGCAGCCACTGTGTCGTTGATGTCCTCGCCGGCAATGCCGTACTCAACTTCTTTGTCTTTCAATGCTGCTGAGATCATTGATAAGCCTGCCGAGTCGACTGATGCAGCCTTCGTGCCAACGATGCCCCACTCGTACCTTCCAGGTATCTCTTCCTTGTACAGTGTGTCACCATATTTTGGCGAAAACTGCAGTGTTGCGGTCGTCGTGAAGTAGTTGGTTCCGTTAGAGAAGTCTACATAGTTCACAGTCACTGTGATGTATACGTTGAAGTCCCACTTGGAGATTCGAACGTCTGTAAGGTCAGTGAACAGGCTACCTGTTGGACCTGTTATTTGCCATTTTATTCTAAAGTCACTCAGGGCAATCTGCATGTTGTATCCGGCTATTTCAGTATTGTTCGCAGTGATAGTGTCAGTTGAGAAGTCATAAGCGCTTATCTCAAGGCTTGTCGTATCCTCTTTGAACACCGTGAAGTCTTTTGCCTCCCAGTCCATCGTTTTGTCGTATGTCCACGTCGTGTTGCCGGGTATGTTTGTCGTGTTCATCGGTGTGATACCACCGTCAAATTCTTTGATGGTTATGTCGTGTTGCACGTTCAACGTGTCCACCCAGCTCCAAGCGTTTGGTGGCCAATATGAATTACTGCCGAAGTCAAAGCCCATAGATGAGTCTACAGTAGGAGGCAACGTCAGCGAGTTAACAGTGAAACCAGAAGTGTAGTTACACACATCTGTCGCGTAGATGATCTTTATCACGTCTCCCTTGTTGAAGATCGTGGTGTCGGGGAAGTATATGTAGCCGGTTCCATCTGTGTTCACTTCGAGTTCGTAGGTGGGTGTGTATCCCGCTATGTTTCTTTCTGGATATTGGAGAACGCCGTTTATGAAAACTCTTTCAGATTGGCTGTTGTAAGTCTCCCAAGGATATGCATAGAGCACTGGTGAGTGAGACAGGTCGACGAATAGAACTGAATTCAGCAGGTCGCTTGCTGTCACCGTGTAGTAGTCCACCCATGTGTTGATGTTGTTGTCTATGGAACTCTTCAGGTCGTACGGTGTGAAGACTGAGTCAAGTTGGTACTGAGCTTCAACGTCAAGTCTTTCTCCCTGGTATATTCCGCTAGGTTCCTGTGGATCCTGTGCATCGTGATAGTTGCATATGCCTTTGACTTCCACTGCTCTGAACATCGGGAATGTTGCAGGGTCCAATGCAATGTCCCATTGGCCTATTATGAGTGGAGATCGTTTCGGTGCGCTACTCAACTCATCTACTCGTGTGCTATAGAATGGCTGCAGGAAGTTAAGTATACCATCGACGGTGTGAGAAGATGTCGGTGGCCACATTGCTGTCCAAGCGACGTACAGATTATCCGATGATATTACCTGTGCATAGTCGTATTCGTTCGCCCAGGATGGAACACCTGAGGTTTGGGCTCCGATCCCACCCGTTGGGGCCTCACTAGTTGCGCCTTTGAACACGTACTTGTAGTAGAACTTTATGATGGCAGTTGGTGGTGGTGGTGATGGAAAGACGACTGTTGTAGTGGTTCCATAGTTTACGGTGTATGGTGGTGGTTGAATGCTTGGGTCTTGGAACACGCCGTTTATGTACACTTTCATGTAATCGTCGGACACTGGATAGTTGCTTGGTGGATTTAGCCTGTATGTGGTAGCGCCTGTACTTGGATCATAAGATACATTTGCGCTTCCGATTTGTGTTTCAATGTAGTCTGACGTTAGATTTTGTGCGATTGACCAACTTGGAGTGTAGTCAGTCCATCCGTCTTCTTCGTAGAAGTGGGCATAGCTCGCATGCGATGGATCGGGTCCTAAGTCATATTCTTCTCGGTCACTGAGTTGCACGTTCAGCTTTCCCCATAGGTTCAATTTGTCTATGGTAGTTTTCACGTCTTTGTAGAGGATCACTTGTTTGGAATCTTTGTTGAAGATCATGGTTATGATCAGGTCGACTACTGGCCATTGGTTTGTGCCATCGTTGTCGTAGATGTGGTTGACTGCCTGAGCTATGTACTCTCTTGGACCATCATAGAGCACTGTTAATGGGTCTGTGATGACCATTCCGTTGGTTTTCCTGCCACCGTAGGGTGTGTCAGCAGGAGCTCCTGTAATGTTGATTACCCAGTCTCCGCCGGCCACGTGGCCGTCAGAAAACAGGGCAAATGCCCACAGGTTCCTGTCCTTGATTGGCTCGTTGGGGTCGATGTAGCTGATCCAGAGGAACCAGCCGTTGATCCATTGATTCTGTGGAATCGTCGGAGTGGTTGGAGCGAATGGATCGCGACCATTGTATTCCATGCCGACCCAGTTACTTTGAATGCCCTGGTTTACGCCTGGCTCAATTCCGATCAGTTCGCCGTACTTTGAGAAGCCAAAGCTGACGTTGTTTGCTTCAAACGGGTATTGCGTGTAGAAATCGGTGTTAAGATTACCATTCGTAACCGTGTAGAAAGAAGGGTTATCGTTTACTGCTTTCGATACTGATAATGCACTGAACATTGACAGAAATATTATCATGGTTACTGTTGTTGCAATAACTAGTTTCTTCTTTTGCATTTTCATTCCTCATTTTTACGCTTTTTATAGTGTTAGGGTCTATATTTAAAAGGTTTTCCATTCTAGAAGAAGCATCAAAGCGCAAAAAACGAGATTGGAAAAGATGATTACAAATATTCTTAGAGCATTTAGTCGACACTTTTCAGGAACCCGCCAACCAGATGCTTCATCCATTTCCGCGTTCGAATTATCAAAGTGCACCTTTAAAAAGATCTTTGCACGCAGACATGTAGAGTTCAGTAACTTTAGAGTTTTCGCTGCCGTCAACGGCGTCCGCTAAGCCCCTGCAAATCACGACTGGTCTCGCCTCGTTTCCTTGCCCCATAAGAAGCTCGGCTGAAGCTGCCAGCTCATCCACGACCGCTATGTTCTTAACTTTGAGGACTTGTCCAAACATGTCCTTTTTTCCCCTGTAGTCTCTGAATGGCCAGATTCCTGCAAAACCAATGGCAAAGTTCACTTGAGCTCTTCTGAAAGGGCGACTGTAAGTGTCACAGATAATTACTGCGACCCCTTTGCCAGTTAGTTCCCTAATCTTTGATCGGCATTTCTCAGCCGATTCATCAGGGTTTTCCGGCAAAAGAGCAAAGTTGTCTCTGCCCTGCACATTTGATTTGTCGATGCCAGCGTTTATGCAGACCAATCCACGTTTGTCTTCAATGAGGAGAATTTCTTGAGAAGCTCTCACAATCTTCTTCGTCTCTCTAAGAACAAGCTCAACAAACTCTGCCCTTTTTCCGATTGCGCCGGCAAGCCTCTTTGCCTCTTTTGAAGGAACCACTTCGCCAAGTCTTACGACTCTTCCTTCAGCTTTAGAGAAAACCTTCTGCGCAACGACTAATACGTCTCCGTCTTCGAGGCTCAAACCATTCTTCAAAGCAACATCGACGATTATCTTCGCAATGTCGTCGCCAGCATTCACCAAAGGGAAATCCTCTAAGGCAAACGCTGTGAAACTTTTCATTCATTTGTCCTCCAGCTGATTTCAACTACTACGCTTTGCATGTCTCAAAATTAAATCCTTACCTGAAAAAATTGATTCCTCAAAGACCCATTGCATCGTTGATCATGAAGTCTAATTCTGGATTCATAACGTTTAAACTGAAAAATGGCACTGGTCTAGTTTGATCAGACACCGTTAGGACGCGTCAACATGTACAAATCACTCAGGTCACTAGTTGTTCTGTTAATCCTAGTTGGAGCCAGTTTGTGTTTATCTTTCAGGATTCAAATCCAACAAGCGAGAGCAACGTACGTTGGGGGTCCAATCGACAAAGACACTGTTTGGACGTTAGTCGACAGTCCATTTGTAGTTTCAAATGATATCATCATCAATGCGAATACAACTTTAACGATAGAGCCTGGAGTCGAAGTTCGGTTTGGAGATAATTCGTCAATAATCGTATATGGCACGCTCGTGGCACAAGGCACCGAAACTGCAAACATCCAATTCACCTCCAACGGAATCAACCCAACTCCAGGAGATTGGGCAAGTATCCAACTCAACGACAGGCAAGCATCAGCTTCGCTAAACAACTGCGCAATCGAATATGCATTAAACGGTATTACGCTCGATGCTGGAAGTCTAACAATTGAAAACAGTCTGATCAGTTTTAACTCTGAAAACGGCATCGCAATAGCGAATGCAACTGCAAACGTAAACAACAACAACTTCGAAAACAACACTGAAAGCGGAATCTACATCAACGGAAACAACCAGGCTCAGATCCAGAACAACAATTTCACTCTGAACGCTGACGGCGTGACTCTAGGCGGTAGCTCCAATCTTGATGAGGATATCCAACAAAACTCTTTCGTGAACAACACCCACAGTGGCATATCACTTATTGCCGCCTCAATCGGCAGCACTCTGATCGCCGGAAACACTTTCTTTGATAATAACGCCGGATTCGATGTTGCAACGCAGACGAGCACAAACATAGCAAACAACTACGTCTTCAACAACACGGTAGGAATCTTGTACGAATCTGGACTTGACCATCAAGCGCATTTCAACGACATTTGCAACAATACGATGGGCATGAACGTCATGGAAAACGCCACAGTAAATGCTCAATACAACTACTGGGGAGACAAAAGCGGACCAAAACACGACAATTTGAATCCTTACGGAAAAGGAAACCCAGTCGGCGGCAACGGAACAACTATAAAATTCATATTCTTCTTGACACGACCATTCGAATCCGCTAATCTGCCACCGACAGCGGTTCTTCAAACAGACAAAACTCTAATCGGACCAAACCAAAATGTCACCTTCATAGGTACTGGCTCAACCGACGACGGCCAAGTTGACCAGTACTTCTACGATTTCAATGACACAATCAATACAGGCTGGACAACTCTGTCATTGTTCAATCACACATTCACTTCTCCTGGAGTTTACACACCAACTCTGCAAGTCTCGGATGATTTCGGTGTCATTAGCCAAAACGTTGCCACAGCAACCATCACAGTTCAGCCGAACTTGACACCGCTAAACGTTGCAGTTATTTCAAGCAATGATACCGTGAACTTCGATCAGAACGTATCGTTGACCATTTACGTGTCAACGGGGACGGCACCTGCAGACGCTGCAAACGTAAGGCTGATATCGGTAGAAGGCGGCAGTTTCACCCAGGTTGCGCCGTTACCGAATTCACCCGGCTACTTCACTGCAGTTTTTACAGCTCCAAACGTCACGCAAGTAACTAACGCAAGAATCATTGCTTCAGCATCCATGAACGGGTATGCTGACGGCTCCGACTACACGTACGTGAAGATTCTTCCGCCACTTTACGTTCAAATAATGGCAAACCCGACGATCCTTAACTCAGAAGACTATTCGACCATAGCAGTCTATGTTACTGACAGCTTCGGAGACCCAGTCGACGCTGCTAATCTTACGTTGTCCGTTGACAACGGCAACCTATCGGCGACCACTGGAGCGACGAACTCCAACGGACAGGCAACATTCAGTTTCACGGCCCCACAAGTACTAAGCCAAATTAACGCCACGATAAGTGTGACCGCTGACAAGGACGAATATGCAAGTGGTCAAAGCCAACAGATCATAATGATCAACCCGAGACTCCTCGTTTTGGCGATGACCGCGAATCCCTCAACAATAATCTCCGAATCAACATCCACGATAACGATTCACCTAACATGGAACTCGTCACCAGTCTCAAACGCGACACTCACGGCATCATCAAGCATGGGAGGCAACTTCTCATCATCCGAGAATACCACCGATTCAAATGGTGATGCCGCATTTGTCTTCATTGCGCCACAAGTTACCGTCCATGACGGTGTCACAGTTAACATCACCATAGACGCTTACGAGAACGGATACGTAAACACGGAAAGTCAAGTGGCGATAAATGTAATTCCGAAAATCTTGCTCTTGCAGATCACTGCTAACCCCAGTTTACTGACCTCTGGAGTAGAAACAAACATAACCGCCCACGTTACATCTTCTTCTGACTCGAACCAAGTTTCAGGCGTAAACGTCACTATCGCATCAGAAAACGGCGGTAACTTCAATACAACAGCAGGAATGACCGACCGAAACGGAGATGTCACTTTTCTGTTCACAGCTCCAATAGTCAACGCTTCACTCAATCTTACCGTTTCAGCCTCAGCGCAAAAAGCTGCATACGCGGATGGCCAGAATGTTACACTCCTAATGGTCAACCCTGGGAAAATGACCGTTGACGTCAAGGCAAATTCACCAACCGTCGCTTCAAGAGGATCAACGGTTATAGACGTTTTTGTAACCAGTAACTCAACATACGTCGCCAACGCTTCAGTCACGATTTCATCTAACTATGGGAATTTCTCGGCCAAATCTGCAATAACCGATGCAAGTGGACACTGTGCGTTCATCTTCAACGCCCCTAAAACAAATTCACAGCTGCCTGCCGTGATTACGGCTACCGTGACAAAGAATGGGTTCGTTAATTCGATGAACCAGACGATGATAAACGTGACCCCCGAAGAGGCCCAAACTGTTGGTGGCCTGCCTTTGACAACGTTGCTCCTGATACTCATACCCGTCATAATAGCGATTGTAGTCGTGGTCCTGATTAGGCTTAAGGTCCTTTCGATTTCGTTCAAAGAGGAAGAGGAATAGCTAAACGTGTATCGTGAGACGTAATATTTAATAGAATCAACCTCATCATAGTACACATATGAGAGAAAGACAATGAAAAAACCACAACCAAAGCAAGCACTTGCTAAGCTGAGAAGAGTAACGATTCGGTTCAACGCCCGAAAACGCAAAGAAGCAGTCGCCCAGACGCCTCAGCCGAAATCAGTGCCTCGGGGTTTCAAAATCGTTGAGAAATACCCGCTTTACGAACCCTTTGCACATGTTGCGATAGCCCAAAACCCGAAAACTGGCGAGTACAAATACATTTTGGACGAATTGCAACTCGACCCTCTTGAAAGAGGTGTCTACAACCGCATCTTAGAAATACTGCTGGCGGAGATTGAATCGCCGAAAGAGGAAATTCATGATCCTAGAAAATTCTTCGCTGATGAAGCCAAGAAAATCGTCAACAAATACCGTATAAGCCTAGGTTGGCTTCCTGACGTCTCCTGGTACAAGATTCTTTACCATGCTGAAAGAGACTTGGTGGGCTTCAGCCGTATTGACCCGTTGATGCGAGACCCGAACATAGAAGATATCTCATGCGACGGAGTTAACAAGTCAGTCTACGTGTGGCATAGAAATTACGAAAGCATCGAAACCAATATTCAATTTGAAAGCGACGAAGAACTCGACAACATCGTGGTAAAACTTGTACACATGGCGGGAAAACATGTTAGTTCAGCTTTCCCAATCGTTGACGCTTCATTGCCCGGAAAACACAGACTTGCAGTATGCTACAGACGAGAGATCACACCTTTCGGGACAGCTTTCACGATTAGGAAATTCAGAGAAGACCCCTACTCGATAATAGACCTGATAAACATAGGCACATTCTCAGAGGAAATGGCCGCTTACTTCTGGGTAGCCCTCGAAAACAGGGCATCAATAATGGTCCTGGGCGGAACAGCAGCAGGAAAAACAACCGCGCTTAACGCTCTAGCCTGCCTGATCAGACCTGGAAGCAAAATAATCACGATAGAAGAAACAGCAGAACTCAACCTGTCGCATGAAAACTGGGTCTCACTAATAGCCAGACAGAGTTATGGATTGGGCGGAAGCACCATGGGTGAAGTAGCCCTCTTCGATCTGGTGAAAACTTCCATGAGACACAGACCTGATATACTGATCGTAGGCGAAGTAAGAGGCGCAGAAGCATATACGCTCTTTCAGGCGCTTGCCACAGGTCACGGAGGCATGTGCACCATGCACGCTGAGAACCTAGACTCAGCCATAAAACGTCTTACGCAGAAACCCATGGAAATCTCGCCAGCCTACATTCCTTTGATGAACGTTATACTGTCAATTCAAAGAGTTCACCTAGTAAAGGGTAGCGAGAAAAAAGCTTACAGACGCGTCATGAACGTAAGCGAGATTGCAGATTATGAAAATTATAAGGGCGTTTTCAAGTGGCAACCCATAAAAGACCAGCAACAGCCGAATTTTGACCAGAGCATACTACTAACGTCGATCTCTGAACGGTTAGGCACAACCAAAAAGGAATTGCTCGAAGAGATAGACAGACGCAAAAATGTCCTGCACTACATGCGAGAACAAAACATCAGAAGCTACAAGGATGTCGCTGTGATAATCGCTGAGTACTACTCTAGACCCAAGGTGATCTACGAGAAGATTATGGCAGGCGAGGAGGTTACGCCACTTGCCGTTTCTGGAAACCGTTGAAGCATGGTCCTACAGGTTCTTCGGAAGACTTGCTCCTCCTTTTCTAGACCATGTGTTCCAGTTCAAGGACTACTTAGAAAAGGCTAAAATCAAAATTTATCCGGAGACTTACGTTTCGCTGATGTTCTTCATCGCATTGCTGACTCTTCCTGTGTCGATAATATCAATGGCGATTGTCCTCTTCTACGGATTCATCCCAATACTTGCTTTGATGCCTCTTCCATTCTACGTGATGGCTGGGTTTCTAGTAGTACCAATGTCCAGAGCAAGTGACAGAGCGAGCAACCTAGAAAGAGAGATGCCTTTCGCAACTGCATACATCAGTGTCATGGCCTCTGGAGGAATAGCGCCATACACCAGCTTCAAACGATTGGCAGACGTAAAATTGATGCCGGCGATGAATGGTGAAGCAAGAGAGATAATAAAGGATGTAGAGATTTTCGGCATAGATCCGTTGACTGCAATCGAGCGTGCTGCAAAGAAGAATCCATTAGATATCTTCAAAGACTTCCTGTCAGGATATGCTTCAACGGTAATCATCGGCGGGGACATCGGACACTTCCTCGAAAGAAAAGCTGAAGACATCTTCAAGGCAAGGGCAATGCGGGTTCAAGCCGCAGCCGAAAGGCTAGGAATGCTTCTGGAGACTTTCATAATAGTTAACGTCATGATGTCGCTGTGCTTCTATATCATGTTCAGCGTTGAAAACATAGGCGGAGTCGGCGGAGGCGGCGGATCCGTCTCAAGCATAATTCTCTACACGTTCGTCTTAAGCCCAATGCTTTCAATGATGTTCATCTACTTAGCCCACAGCATGCAGCCTAAAACGCCAGTTGTCGAAATGCGCCCGTACAAAGTCTACGCTGTTTCCATGACCGCAGGAATGCTACTGTTCGCCTTCCTCGTGCTCTTCGGTCATTTCGGAATTCTCAGCCAGCTGCCCATAGCCCTTTCCATAGGCTTGGCCGCTGGCACTGCACCGGCGGCAATTGTGCATATGAGACTCACAAGCAAAAGAGTGAGCATTGAACAGGGCATAAACAGTTTTCTAAGAGACTTGACAGAGGTCAGAAAAACAGGGTTGTCTCCTGAAAAATGCATTGAAAGTCTCTCACACCGAGAATATGGAATATTCAGCAAAGAGCTGCGAAAAATAAGTTCAGAGATTTCTTGGGGAATCCCGCTGAAAAAAGTGATGATGGACTTCATAAACAGAACAAGGAGTTGGATGGCCCAAATTGTCATGTTCCTCCTAGTTGAAACAGTAGATGTGGGCGGCGGCACAATTGCAATGATAGAATCGCTGGCAAGATTCAACAACTTAACTCAAGAGGTAGAGAAACAAAAGAAGTCAGAAACCCGTCCCTACGTGATGATGCCCTATTTCTGCGCCCTCCTTCTGGTGGCAACGACAACCATGATGCTAGGCTTCACCTCAGGCACCATCGGAGTAGCCACAGCACCGCCACAAAACATGAGCTACATCAGAGCAATATTCACAACATCATGCATTTTCTCCAGCTACCTCATAGGCATAGTTGCGGGCAAAATAAGCGAAGAATCCATAGCAGCCGGGTTCAAACACGCAGCAATTCTAGTAGTAATTTCAATCATAGCAGCACAACTCGTCCCCATATTGCTATCGAGTTTCATGCCGAGCGCAGGCACGCCAAGCAAATAGGAGGAACAATCACGAGAGAAAAAAGCGCGCGTGCTCCCCTGAACAAACTAGGCAACGATGAAAGAGCAATCAGTCCAGCGATTTCCTCGACTATAATCACAGCGGCTATCATAGTGATGCTCCTAGTAGTGATGGTGTTCGCAGACAACTATTTGACTTCGCAGTTGGCAGCAAACGAGTTCAGTGCCATGGAACAGTTTATGCAGACGACCGGCTTGCAAATAGACGACGTAACCTGGACTGTTGGACGAACCCAGACAGTTCGTTACGCAAGCCAATATGGTTCACTCAGCTTTCAATCCATAGCTTTAAACTATGCTGTTTACGTGAATGATACGAACACATGGATTGCCAACTTTACCACGGGCATCCTTATGTTCAATATGCCGACGAGCAAATATAACATTGCGAATGGCTACAGTGAATACATATTCCCATCCTCATACACTTCCTTCCTGCAAGAGGGCACCTCAGCGAGCGTGACTCACGTATATGTTATCGAAAGAGTCCCAATGAATGACGGCAACTACATCAGAGTGGTCGTCGCGCCTTCAATAAGAATGCTGAATTCGACGATATCAGCAGGCACACCGACAACTAGCTACTATAATTGTTATTTGCCAATCCTGCAGCCTTCTGCAAGTAACTTGTATCTTTCACAATCTGTGACATTGGCATCAACTAGCGTGACTGTTGCAACGATACAGAATATTGATAAGATTAGAATAAGTCTCGACTTTCCAAAAACTGGTTTAGGGTTCGACTCGAGCTTCTTCAATTTCAACAGCGCAACCCAAGATGTGAGCGTGCCAGCTGGCTCTATCCTAGAATTCTACACTGGAAACGTGACTGTCTCGTTAGGACTATACAGCTAACAATGGGAGGGACGTGAATGCCGCATGTGACAATTGAGTATATGATTATGATGCCCGTGATGATACTGCAGATCTTCCTGTTTCCCATAGTGGCAAGCACACTCATGAACGTTTGGGTGGACTCGCGAAGAACCCTCGCCCTCCAAGATGTTACGAGCAATTTGGGAAGCACGATACAACAGCTGTATTTCTCGTTGAATCACGAAACTATGCCTTCAGGAAACGTGACTTACTCTCCGGGACTTCCTCCGTTCATAGAGGACGCCTACTACGTAGGAAGCGCAGCGTTACCTATGGCTTCGAACCCAGGACTGAATTCAAGCCTTTACTTGGAATTAACAGTCAAATTGGTCGGAACCCCTGATTCACAGACGACGACCGTTATCCTAGGGCCTAACGCCCTTTGGCAAATATCCACGTTCGTGAGCAATTCTACGTATGCATGTGTCAACGCTGACAAGTTGTCAAACGGAAGCATACTGCTTTGGTTCGGGGAATAGGAGAACTGGAAAATGACTGGAGCAACTGTTGACCATCTGGTTTCTTTAATAGTTTTGCTAGGAGCGATACTGCTTTTCATAGGTCTCTTCAACCAGACCATCCAAACAGCGGTGATTTATCAGCAGCACCGATACCTTGCAGACAAATGCAGCGACTTACTTGACAATATGCTTCTTAACCCGGGTGACTCGAATGGTACGATGTTCTGGGGAGAATCCAATTCAACACCAACCAGTTTCGGTCTGCAAGACCCTGAATTCACACAGTATGAACTTAGTTCATTTTCCCTCATGCGACTAGATTATTCTCCAGGGAACCCTGTGTATTACCCAGAAACGACAATGAGCTATAGTAACAACACTTTGGGACCCGGAGCATCGCTGCTTGTGCCCTTTAACGAAGTGATCAACTATTCAACCGTGCAAACGCTACTCGGTATTAATGGAACCTTCGGATTTACGCTGACAATTAGTCCGATAGTAGCGGTTAATGTAATTGAGACCCAGCTTAACCCTCTAAGTGTAACAGTGACAGTGTCGGGCAATGGTTATCCCCTTGCCAATGCTAACGTGAGTTACTGTTTCATCAACGTCGTTGACCAGAGTCAATACCCGTCATATAACATAAGCGGCGGGTTTAGTGTGACAAATAATGCTGGCCAAACATTTCTAAGTTTTCCGGGCTTCGATGGAACACAGGCGTCCTACGCCATCATTGTGTATGCTAGCCTGAGTGGACTAGTCGGGTCCGGGTATTACCAGCACGTCTCATACAAGGACAATTACGTAGTACCATTAATCGCTGATTTCAGCAACGACAGTGTTATTCTTGCCCACAGCTCAGACATATATAGTGGAAACAATCCGGCCCCAATCGGATTCAACGCAACTTTTGTTCTGCTAACCCAAGATTTTTCTTTACGCCAGATGCCTCTCAGCAACGCCTCAGGAAGTATCAGCGCAGGCACATATGACAACATCGCAATCCCTACGAATAACACAGGTATTGCAGTCATAGCATACGAGAAAGACCCAGGGGATGCTGGGATCGCCCTGATGCCATGGGGGTTAAGCTCTCTCTCTTTTCCTGTGGTCTTCGGGGGGAACCCGCTCACAAATGAGTGGGTTGCAACAGACATACGCGAGGCCACAGTAAACGGCGTTGCCTATCAAGTAAAACTCGCGTTGTGGAGTCTAACAGGTTATCAGGTGGTTAGCTAAGATGATGCGGACAATAGAAGTCTTGCTTGTAATCATCATAATTATGGGAGCTTCAATAATAGCTTCATTGTACGCTGTTCTGCCTCAACCACGAAGAGTTTCACCGATAAACCTTCGAAGATTGGCTCTGACGACACTGGAAATGCTCGATTCGGATCATGACCTTAGCACCACAGTGTTCAAGGACCCAAATGATCCAGCATGGGGTCAACTCCAAACAGCGCTTTCTGCAGCTCTCCCGCCGAACATCGTTTACAACCTTACAGTATACAGTATATCGCCTGGAACTACGCAGTTATACAACGTGACACAATCATTGTGCAACGCGCAAAGCCTGGGAGTGGGCTCAGATGTTTCCACGTACCTCGTTGCGTCATCAAACGTCACATTCAATGTTACACCCCAGAAAATAGGAGAAAATGGAGGCGGTGGAACACTTTACATATTGAACTGCAGCGACTCTAACGGTTGGTGGATCACGGGATACTCAGCGGCACAGCTGGCCGGTGACCTGTACGACTTACTCTCGCCATACTTCATAACAACTGTTGTTGTACAAAACACAACGCAATTTGGACAAATATTAAACGGCACAGCATTGCAGAACGAGACTCTACAAAGTGCTGTGGTCATAAACACCGTTGGCGAAGCCGTGCCAATTCCACAAAGCTATGCGACTCAATATTCTGGTGATTCGTATGCGCAATATTGTTTTCAACTCGGCAAGCGAGTGAGCCAATACAATTGGACATGGGTAAGCATAGTAGGCTACCCGCTTTACTATGTGTGCAACACAGGTCTATTCACTGGTCCCAATGATCAGAACACTTGGGGAATATTTGGAATGAAATGCGTAGGATCAGGTGGACTGAACTCTTTTCTGGAAGGGCTAGACAATGAAACCTACAATTACAATGGCAATTGGATAACTGCAGATCCAGGTACAGATTCCAATTTGCTAACCGTGCCACTTTCATCCAACGCGCTTTATTATTGCAATTACTATGGCATTTATCCGTCACCAATTCAAACGGCCACGAGGGCCCTGCCAACTTCTATAATTGGCCAATATCATCTGAACGTGACATCGTATGTTCTTTCGCAAGTGGACAGTTGGAATGCTGGAGCAGTTTATCGACATCTCGACGGATACGGTGGTTTCATGGCTTTGGGTTTGACGAGAGGCCCAGACATTAGGCTCACTGCGCTTGGGCTTCTGGGCGATTACAAGCCGAGACTTTTCGCTTCTGAGTACACCGTTGCTGGCACTTCGAGGCTCGTGGTATTGCAGCTTGGCCAAGTGGGAGGAGTGTGACATGAACAAGAGAGGACAGTTCTCGATAATTGCTGCCTTGCTTGTTGCAGTAATTTTGATAGCTACAGTCATAATAACTTACTCTACGATACGCAATGATCAAGTCCAAAGTCAACCTGTTATTCTGAGCGCAATAGACGAAACAAATCTAGCTGTAAAACAAGTGTTAGGCTTCACCATTGGTTACTATGGTTCCATTTTGCAGGTCACTGGAAACCAGTCATACGCAGAGACGCTTGCAATGGGTTATCTTCAATCGGGACTCTTGAACATAGCGTCAATGAACCCTCAATGGGGAACGTCCTTCAACGTGAACAACTCAGGACTCATCACGTACTGGTACACAAATTCAAGCTATAGTACTGGAAATCTGGCTGTAAACTACAACCTGACAGGACTCGGAATCTCGGGAATAACATACCAAACTTCTTGCAAACTAAGCGTGAACGCCACAAGTACGGGAACAAACCAAGCCCGACTTGACATAATGCAGGATGATAACACACCGATTGTGAACCTTGGAATCCAAAACTTCCAGTTTTACAGCTACTATTCCGCAAACTCGTCATGGCTGAAAATACCTCCAACAGACGAACCACTTTCTTATGCAAACGGCACGTACCTCATCGACACACCCTCGGGCGTTGACCCGTATTCTTTCCTCGTCCAAGTAGAAGACCCACGAGGCATAATCGTCGTAGCCTCATCATTCAGCCGCCTCGTATACGACTTAAACTTCACAGGATGGAATACCACAGCATATACACCCACAATCCCGAACTCAACATGGTGGAATAACAATTACTCATATAGAAGACTCATAACGATCACGAACAACGCTGCATCTTCACTCACCTCAGGTTACTCATGTAACATGACCCTTGACACTGCCTCGCTTGTCTCCGCTGGCAAGATGCTCCTAAACGGAAACGATCTGAGAATTGTTAACTGGAACGGAAATTCATGGACCGAAATAGACCGAGACATAATAAGCGGCACCATGGACACAAGCGCAACGCAGGTTTGGTTCAGAACTCAAGCAACAATAGGCCCGTCTCCATCTGCCGCGAACGATTACTATTTGTACTACGGTGACCCCTCAGCTACAAATCCACCTGCAAATAAAAGCAACGTTTACTTATGGTTCGACGATTTCAACAGGGCCAATGAACCAAGCATAACCACAGAACCTGCCTACACTCAGACAAATGGCGGTACATGGTCTATCGTAAATGACACACTTGAAAATGTTGGAGATCCAAATCATGGAGATCCTTGCAAGCTTCTAATCAACGCTTTGGGAACTGTTAATCATGATGTTGAGATGGTAATAAAAATTGACGTAGCCCAATTCGGTGGCGGTGATTATGGGAGAATGGGCCTATCGTCCAATATGGATCCTTCTGGTCAAGGATACTGCGCCCTGCTTCATAACGATCAGAACAGTCTGGATTTGTTGAATGATCTGAGATCGTGGGGAACCCATACAACGTACAGCTGGACGACAAACACGTGGTATTATATGAAATTTAGAGTCATAAATCCTGGTTCCAATGATGGCAAAGTCAAAATTTGGCCGGTGGGCTCAAGCGAACCGTCTGTGTGGACAGTCGACGGCAACTTTGGTGGCGGGCAAACGAGAGGATATGGTATGGTGGGAATAGCGGGTTCAAGACAACCTGATGTAACTTACTTTGATGATCTTCAGGTCAGATATATAGTGGACCCAGAGCCTTCAGTCTCGCTCGGACAAGAGGAAATTCCTCCTGGGCTTCCTCGGCCGTATCTGGCGCCCGCCCACGTGCAGGATGCAACAATTACTGTGGAACTGCTGCAGGATGGGACAATGCGGTGGCTAGGCCAAAGCCTGCAAATGACAACAGAGGCAAGACCGTTTCCACCCATTCCGATCAAGGCCATCCACGTGAATCAGACATCGGGTGGCGTAAGCTCTGAGGTGCCGTTTCAAGTGGAGGATTGGGCCTCGGGATACACCATTCCACTCGGTTTGACGAGCAACGCAAGTGTTTTCGGTGACAGAAACATGCTCGTTTTTCTTGCGAACCCAGGAGTAACCGAAGTGACGATTTGGTGGAACGGTAGCGACACCGCAACCCAAACACCTTATGCATACACAAACCGATATTTCAACGACAATCCGACTGCAAACACGTTATCAAACGGGCTGTTGACGCTTCAGCTTGTCAACCCAGGGTCCTTCACTTTCACGTCGACCGTCGGAGGCTCGTCGGTCACGACCAACTTTATGCGGGTTAACCAGCAGTGGGCCATTTATGGGTCAGATGAACCTGCATACGTCATTTATAATGGTATCGTGAGAGACATAATCAGACAAGAACCTGAGTGGGGCGGTGGCGTTTCAGGCTGTCCAGACTTCTATGGATATATTGTGCTCACGTTGCCGGCTAATGCAACATACTTCACGTATCAGCTAAGCCTGATATACCTGAATACTCAGCAAAGCAGAACAGTCACAGACCTGTATCCGATCAGCGTAACAGGTTTGACTGGCCAACCGCAAGTCGAAAACGGAGTTGCAGGCGGCTACCCAATAGTTTCAAATTCCACAGGACTCTTTTACAATTCATCTTCAGTCTGGCAGCATCACTGGAGCCAATTCATCCAAGGCACAAAAGGGGCAGGAATAATGTTTACCAATGCTTCTAACCAGGAACTCTACACTTTCGACAATATCGCCGGGAAAACGACTGGAGCCCTCAGCGTGAATCCAAGCGGAACAATGGGACTGATGCCAGTAACAACTGCACCAGCAAGCTTCAATTATTCGATGAATGTCATCTGGTACGGCGCGGTCGTAACATTCGACGGAACCACTCCGATATACAACAATAGCGACCAAACGGGCTTATGGATGCTTGTTGAGCAACCACCGATCATTACTCCGTCTACGGAGAGCTAGAACGATGAGAGGTTATTTTGAGTGCATATTTCAAATTCACACTTGTTAAATAAACCATCAGCGTCATCCGTAAACACAAAAGGGCGAACAGTTTGATACATAAACAGTCAAAGTCAAAAAAAGGAATAACGCCCATACTTGCCACTCTACTGCTGATAGTCATAGCAGTAGCAGCCATAGTTGTAACATACGCATGGATAATGACTTACACGCATAACCTTGGAACCCAAGCAAGCATAAGATTGTATGAAGCAAACGTGGCCTTCGGCGGAACTAACCAGACTAAGATAAACATCGACATAGGAAACTCAGGGACTGCCGACACGCAGATAATCGAAGTCTACGTGGGAACAACAGACTCAACCCTTCAAAACCAGACCATCCCGTCTCTGCCGATAGCGTGTCCCGCTGGCGGAGTAGCGCCAATCACAGTCAACTATAATTGGACACTCGGAGCAACATACTATATCAAAATAATATGTTCCTCAGGACAATACCTAGACTGGCCAGAACAGGCACCAGCCTCGCCGCCCACCTAGAAAAAACATTTTTCCCCGAAAGAATTCCAACGAGCTCTACGCCAACGTGCCTTAACCATTAAATATTCAGAACAAGAACAACAGAGCACACGCCTGCGGTGTCAGCCTTGCAAGTGATCTTCGACCTCGCAAGATCATCAATTGCCCTACTCTTTCTTTTGTACGCTTCTTGGAGCGATTACAAAACACGTGAGGTGAGCAACAAAGTTTGGCTGATCTTCGGCCCCGTCGCCTTCGCGCTGACGACGATTGAACTCTTCCTCTACGGCACCTCTGACTTGATTCCTTATGCGATATGCTTCGGCTTAACGTCATGCTTTGCAATACTGCTCTTCTACACGGGCGGCTTTGGAGGCGCGGACGCGAAAGCCCTCATGTGCCTCGCACTGGCTTTGCCATTCTACCCTGAAAGAATCCTGACGCCGATCACAAATCAGGTTTCACTAATATCAGAAAAGTTTTTTCCAATAACAGTTTTCACCAATTCCGTGCTCTTCGCGGCCTTCACCGCCGTAGCATTGCTTCTCTATAACCTTTTTCGACGACTGAGAACACACGAAGACCTGTTCCAAGGAGACCTCAAAAGTGAATCCATCGGAAAAAAAATAGTTGTCATGCTCACTGCATACAAGGTTCCAGTCGAAGAACTCGAGAAGAAGTGGCACGTGTATCCATTAGAAGACGTTCAGAAAAACGACGAAGACAAACCTAAGAGAAAGTTGATCCTCCTCCCAAAAGACGAAGGAAGAAAAGAAATAGTTGAAAGAATCGACCAAGCCGTCAAGAACGGAACGATCCAAAACTCGATTTGGGCAACGCCCGGGCTACCCATGCTCATTTTCATCTTGGCTGGTCTGATCACGGCGCTCTTTTTCGGCGACATCGTCTGGATATGCATAAGACTACTGCTCGGATAATTCAAAATTTTAGACCCAAAGCCAAGAACAGCCCCAACCTAGACGCGCGTAAACGCTGGATGAAAAAAGCTATCTGATCCTCAGCCTATACAAGACAAGCGGCAACCCAAATTGTCCAAAGCCTGCCTCGAAGAATTGGAGAGTTTCCTGCAGAAAAAAACAAGGGAACTCACCGTGGTAACCTTGCCCGACTTCTTCCTAGATAGACTAGTCAGCCTAGGCTCTGACCTGAAAACATTCTACGGAGACGTGTCAAGAGTGGCCAAAAGAAAGGGCGGATCCGTAGATAACATAGCACAGGAGGAGCTGAGAGGCGGCAACGCTATCAACACCGCTTCAGCTCTGTCCGCACTCGGCGTCAACGTCGTTCCAATAGTGTGCACGAACAAGCTCGGTCTGCAGATCATCAAGTTCTATCTTAGGGGTCGAAACGTTGACTTATCCCACGTCAAACTGTTCGACGACGCGTCAATCACAACCGCCTTAGAGTTTGAAACTAACGGAAAAAAGGTCAACGTCATGCTCAGACAAGTCGGCTCACTGTCTCAGTTTGGAATGCGAAACTTGAACAACGACGACCTTGAAGCCATCGACAACGCTGACTACACGTGCGTCTTCAACTGGGCCGGAACCAGACGCCACGGAACCAAACTGGCCGAAGGCGTCTTTCACCACACCAAAAGATTTGGAAAAGGCAAAACTTACTATGACACCGCGGACCCGACTCCAAACGAGAATGAAATTCCAAAATTAGTAAAGTCCGTTCTGAGCGGACATAAAGTAGACATCCTAAGCCTGAACGAGAACGAGGCAGTCTGCTACGCCTCGCACTTCAGCAAACAACCTGACAATTCGAGCCTACCACTCGACGAACGTGCAAAGAATGCCGCGAAAACCCTAGTCCAACACGTTCACGCGAGGGTCGACCTTCACACAACCAATTTTTCCGCCACGTTCGAAGGGGCACGGGAGGCAATTGCCCCAGCCTTCAAGGTTCCAGTGTTGAGAGCCACAGGTGCAGGAGACGCTTGGAACGCAGGAAACATTTTAGCCGATGCCCATCACCTTTCAGATGAATGCAGACTGACACTTGCAAATGCGGTTGCAGCAAGCTACATTTCAAACCCGTCGGGAAAACATTCAACATTAAAACAGCTGAGAAGTTTCTGTACAAAAATGAAAGAAAGGACAACCTAGCTTCCCCGTAGCGTTCGCGCGCGCTAAGGCTGACCGTTAAAGGCGAGTCCTTGAAGAGGGCAAAACAGATAATGGATAAGAGCACTAGGCTTATCAGAAGAAGCATCGAAGGGAAGCACGAATGAAAGCAGTGATCCTAGCCGCAGGGGAAGGCGTCAGGCTGCAGCCAATCACGTCCACCAGACCCAAGCACATGATCAAAATCGGCGGAAAAACAATACTTGAACGCTGTATAGAATCCCTGAAGACCCAAGGAATAGACGAGATACTCATAGTCGTACACTACATGGGCGACATGATAAGGCAATATTTCGGCGACGGCCAAAAGTTCGGAGTGAAGATCGAATACGTTGAACAGAAAACCCCCGTCGGAACCGGTAACGCCGCAGCCATGGCTGAGCAACATTTGAAAGGCGAATTCCTTCTCGTCTACGGCGACCTGATGTTCACCGGCGAAGCGGTCAAAAACGTCTTGGACCAGCATCAGAAAGAGAAGCCAACTGCAACCATGGCAGTCATCCCTGTTGATAAGCCAGAAGACTATGGGATAGTGGAGCTTGAAAATGACAGATACGTCAAACGAATCATTGAAAAACCAAATCGACAAGAAGCCCCGACGAACTTGGCCAACGCAGGCATATACATTTTCTCGACTGAGATCTTTGACAAGATAAAAGAGATTTCCGCCTCATCCAGGGGTGAATGGGAAATCACTGATGCGATCTCACTGATGCTAAAGCAGGAGAAGACCTTTCTCGCTGTCAAGCTCTCACGCGAGAACTGGTTCGACGTGGGCAAACCATGGGATTTACTCGAAGCTAACTGCTGGGCCCTAGCCAGAAGAACACACACAGTGAGTGGCCTTGTCGAAAACGGCGCACACCTCATCGGCCCAGTGACGGTGGCGGAATCCGCCCGCTTGCGCTCAGGCGCGTACGTTGAGGGACCAACGTTCATCGATGAAGAATGCGACATCGGACCCAACTGCTACATTCGCCCATTCACAAGCGTCGGAAAAAAAGTGCGCATTGGCAACGCCTGCGAAATAAAGAACAGCGTAATAATGGACGGAGTGCACGTTGGGCACCTCGCATACGTGGGCGACAGCATAATAGGTGAAAAATGCAATCTAGGCGCGGGGACGATAACGGCAAATTACAGGCTTGACGCTGGAGCTGTGAAGATGATGGTTAAGGACAAGGTCGTTAACACTGAGAGAAAGAAACTTGGCGCAGTCCTAGGTGACAAGGTCAAAACAGGGATAAACTCGCTTCTCATGCCAGGCGTCAAAGTCGGAACCAACAGTTGGATAGGCCCAAACGTGATTGTCGAAAGGGACGTTCCCGCTGATACCATAGTGTTCCTGAGGCAGACTGTAGAAAAAAAACAACTGAAACAATAGCCGCACCATATTGCCGAAAACGTTAAAAGTCCTTCAAGGGTCATGTTCGAACTGTATGAAACAACAAATGTTTCTTGAACTCATGAAGGAAATGCTCAAGAATTCCCGAAGAAGCGACAGAGAGCTTGCCAAAGCTATAAAAGCATCACAGCCGACGGTGACCCGAAACAGAAAATTGCTGGCACAGTTCATAAGAAGCTACACGGTTGTACCCGAGTTCGGCAAGATCGGATATGAGATCCTCTCTTTCACTTTTGCCAAAAGCCGAACCTACGATGCCAAATCGTTAGAAGCAAAGCTTCCCACCGTTAAAGAATGGTTCATGAAGAAGCCCAATGTCATCTTCGTGTCCGACGGCGAAGGCTTGGAAAGAGACTTCGCAATCGTTTCGCTGCATAAGGACTACTCTAGATATGCAGATTTCATGCGAAACTGCGTCTTCAACTTTTCCGACACAATGTCCGACTTCCAATCCTTCATCATAAGCTTGAAGACGGGGACAGTAATGAAACCCCTCGATTTGGCGTACCTTGCTGGTGATCTCGAAGAATTTCAAGTCTGACCCAAACTGGATGCATTTCCCAGAACTTTATGTAAGACGCGCAACTCTCTTGAACTTGCGTAAATGAGTGGATGAAGCCCCTCACAAATTGCTAAATAGTTGTTTCACAATTCCATATGGCATAATGGAGGTTACTTGATTGTCAGTTGCACAAAGAAAATACTTCACTGAGGTCTCATCGCTTGCAGACAGGCACGTAATCGTTTCAACCACGATAGGCAAAACTTTCACGGGAACGATGATCGGCGTTAATCCCGACAACTTGAGCCTCTGCCTGGCGGACGCGAAGGACGACGAGGGAAGACTGCTTCACCGAGTTTTCCTAAACGGAAACGTCGTGGCGCAGATCCTAAGTGTCGAGAAGCCTTTTGACTTGAAAGCTCTGGCCGATCGCCTTGAAAAGGTGTTCCCGACTATGGTAAAGCTTTACGAGGATAAAGGGTTCATTTGGGTGATGGACAAGGTCAAGCTGACCGAAAAGGGTGTAGTTGAAGGTTCAGGACCTGCTGCTGAACGTGTGCAGAAAGTGTATGAGCAGTTCATCGGCGAAGCCAAGGGCAAAATCTAAATAGACCATCGGAACGTCTGTTCCTCTTTCTTCTTTTCTTGCGTAAAACTTCTGATCAGGCCGAAGGATTCCAGCATCTTCGTGGTTTCCCTAGTTGCAGATTCGAGTTTCGACAAGTCAGTGTTGAGGCCCAGAAACTTGCTCAAAGCATTCAAGGCGGCACGTGTTGCCCCCTCATCCGGATGCGTGCCTGTAGTCTCCACGAGCAACGCGAATCCTTTGAAGCCCTTCAGCTTACCAAGCCCAACAGAGAGCCCGGCAACACCGAATATTTGACCGACCATTATTTTTGTCCCCAGAGCCATCGCTTCATTCAACGTTTCCACGTCCGTGGCTGCGCTGAAGATCTGAGGAGTCTGCTTCACCTCATCTGTTTTGAAGCCCCCTAGGGTTATGAGGTATTTACAGCCCATTTCTTTTGCTTCATCCAAGACCCGTCCGCAGAGCTCATACTGCCCAAAAGTTGTGAGCGCCTGCGTGTTACCGTGCCAAAGCAACAGATCGCGACCGCCTGACTTGTTCTTCACGTAGTAAAGTTCATTCAAGGGAGAACGCATGGTCCCCGTCTCTGTTGTCACAGTCAAGTCTTGAAAAGCTGAGGAGTGGATCTCAGCGAAGCGTACAGCTTTCAACTCACGAATTAGGTGCAATACAGCGATGTTGGCAACGAACCCGATGCCTGGAAGACCCTCTATTAAGACAGGATCGCTAAGTTCTGGTTTTTCGTGAATTTCGATCGTGCAGACCATTGGTGGATTCCTCCAAACGGCGAATAGTTAGAATTCTCCTTTCGATATAAGCATGTCTAACGTCGGAAACGTTTCCGAAACAAATCCTGATTTTAGAACTGTTCAACGAGTTTGGTTCTCTCGAGGTCCTTCAGGAATCTCAACACGTCTTCTGGGTTGGTTATACTGTATTCCGCAGAAACGGCCATAAGTATGTCATATGCCGTTCGCTTCCCATCGATGAAATTGACGATTTCAAGCATCTTCTTACCGAAATCAATATCCCTATTCGAAACAAGGTCATACCACTCATAAGCTTTCAATCCTAATCGCTCTTTCAACAGGTCACTGCTCAGCGAGCCTTTGAAGCATCTTCGGAGAACAAGCTTCTTCAGCTCTTTTTCGGCCTTACTCTCTTCCAGCTTAAGCTTCAACTTTGATTTTCCCATGATGAAGCCTAGAGTCTCTTCAATCCTCGCCTTTTCTTGTTTGCCCAAATCTGTGATATTCCTGCAGCAATTGTTGATGTGAGTTTCAAGCTTCGAACTTTCTGCCAGCCTTATTACTGATCTGATGGCTTCTCTCTCGCGCCATACAATATGGTCAATCTTGAAATTGTAGTAAGAAACTGTTCTTGCAATTTCTCCTGTTTGGCCGTCTGGTAAACTTGTGAGTTTGTCAAATGCCCCATGCTTCATCAACTCTTCCACCGCTTGAAGACCTCCTTCAACTAGTCTAGCTGCGCCTTTTGAAGCAGTTTGATGTGCGAAGAAGAAGGCTTCTTCGACCCCGGCGTTGGCTAGGGTCAGCGCGGCCACGGTTGTTATCCACCCTACTCTTTTCAGGCTGGCCTCATCCACCTTATCTATTGTGTCCATGCTTGTGTGATAGTACAAGTCTGGCCATTGGAGAAGCATGACGCATGGCACGCGAGAAGTGGCCTCGGTGAACTCCGCATGATCGCTTCCTCCGCTGAATGTGGTTGTTCGATACCGAAACGTGGAGCTTAAACCCCATCGTGTCTGATGATCAAACTCTCTGACCGTCTGCTCGATCAGACCGAACACAAAATCGTTCAAGTACGAGGGAAGGCTATCAGGCGTCCTGTCAAGATTAAGCGTGGATCGACATAGTTCCTGGTTCTGGCCGACCATGTCCAAGTTTATGCCGGCCACGATCTTCTTCGCTGAGTCCTTGTGGCTTGACAAGTATGCCACTGTGCCTTTCGTTTCAGGCACCCACATGAAACGAATAGTTCTGCTCGGCTGCGGAATCTTTCCCGAGTTGATGAGCGACTTTATTGTTCTTGCGATCTCAAGAAGTAGTCCGCTTCCGGACGCATTATCGTTGGCGCTTGGCTTGGGATGGCACAAATGGGCGACCAACACAACTTCATCCGAGGGCTTATTGTTTCCCTTGATCGTTGCCGTTATGACGTCTTCAAAGAATGGGAACAGTCGCGCGTCAACGCTAGCCTTGAGCCTAACGGTCTTGCCACTTCTAAGATGGGCACGAAGAGCGTTTCCCTGGCGTTTGCTCAGTGAGAAGCCAAACCTGACCTTAGAGAGTTCCTTAGCCGTTGGCCAAATAGCCTGATACGCGTGAGCGTCAGGCACATCCAAGCTTTCCCTGACCCGGGGCATTTCAAGGGTCACCGAGTCAGTGATCACCCCTGCCGCACCATATTTGTAAACGGCTTGTTCATGAACGGCTCTGGCTCTACCCGTGGCTAAGACGAACCTGCCCTTAACCTTCTTTCCTTTGTAATCTTCAGATCTGGTGCCTCTGTCGACGTCCACAAGCTCGGCAACGATGCCCTCTGAAGGAGTGCAATTACTGAAAGCGTGAAGACTCTGTGGAATATCTTCGTACGTCGCAAGCAGCTGCTCTTCGGGCTCTAAGAGCCAAAGCTTGGCGCTCTTAACTTCCCAGCCCATCGGGCTTACGTAAGTCCAGTATTTGCTCTTTCCGTCCGCTGGAAACTGTTCAACCTTCACGTCCCTAAAGCCCAATGCCTGCAGTTGATTCTTGACGTACTCTGCGGCTTCATGAAACATCGTTGAACCTTGAATCCTGTGGAAACCTGAGATTTGAGCCACGAAAAGCTTCGCGTCGCTGCCTGAAATCTCATCCTTGACCACTTGTGCGAAATCCATCATGATAAAACCCCACACTTTGCTTAGGGTCTTCTAAGTAAAAAGTTTTTGATCGCTCAAGGATCTAGTCTGAAATGGCAAGATAATCTGACGGATTTTCTTATATGCCTCTTTGTTCGTTCTTGTTTTCGTGTTCACCGATGTCTTTTGAGATAAGAGAGAAAGACTTGCTGGGAAGAATTGGCAAGCTGAAGACTAAGAGTGGAACGATTGAAACTCCCGTGCTTCTTCCAGTGGTGAACCCGGCTTTTCAGCCGATACCTCCGAGGCAGATCAGAGAAGAATTTGGTTTTGAAGCGTTGATCACGAACGCGTACATTCTGAAGCAGCGGTTCCAGAACGAGCCTGTACGAGAGGGCTTACACAAGTTCCTCAACTTTGACGGAGCCATAATGACTGATTCGGGTGCTTATCAAATTCTAGTCTACGGCGATGTGAAGACGAACCAGGATGAGATTGTCAATTATCAAGAACAAATAGGCACTGACATAGCCACGATCTTGGACATTCCTACAGGATGGAGGGTTACTGAGGAATGTGCAGGACGAACAGTGAAAGAGACTTTGAAACGCGCACGTCGACTGTCCAAGATCAAGCGTCGCGACGATATATTATGGGTGGGTCCCGTGCAAGGAGGAAAATACCTTGATCTTGTGGCCAAATCTGCCCGAGAGATGGGCAGGCTGCCCTTCAGTATTCACGCTCTCGGCAGCCCAACTGAAGTTATGGAGCGGTATCGCTTCGATGTGCTCTTGGAGATGATAATGACGGCGAAGATGAATCTGCCTCTTGATAGGCCCCTGCATCTTTTCGGGGCTGGACATCCGTTCATGTTTGCTTTCGCTGTAGCTTTAGGATGTGATCTTTTTGACTCTGCGGCTTATGCACTTTACGCAAGAGAATGCCGTTACTTGACCGAAAATGGCACGCACAGACTGAATGAGCTAGAGTATTTTCCTTGTGCTTGTCCGAAGTGCAATTGTTCAACTCCGAAAAAGGTGCTGGAACTTGAGACACAGCAGAGGTTCAGTTTCCTTGCAGAACACAATCTGTACGCGTGCGGTGCAGAGATGAGACGTGTGAAGCAAGCCGTTGAAGATGGCAGATTGTGGGAGTACGTTGAAATGCGGGCACTCTCACATCCGGCGTTGCTGCAAGCCCTTAAGAAAGTGTCGAAGTATAAGGAATTCATCGAAGAAAACAGTCCCAGCACAAAGCACAGTGGCCTGTTCTTCTTTGATTCTTTAAGCCTTATGCGCCCCGAAATAGTTCACTACGAGAAAACGTTCAGCCAAAGATACACAAAGCCCGGAGATGCGGACACCCTGGTCTTGTTACCGCAAACTGAAATGAAGCCATTTCACAAGTCAATTCAATGCAAACAGGTTGAGAAAATCATCCGACAACAATTACGAAAAGTCAATGGATTTCATGTATGCTTCTATGCGGCACCTTTCGGCGTGATTCCAAATGAGATTGACGAAGTCTATCCGGTGTCACAGCATGAAACAGTCGTTCCCCCAGACAGTGAAACAGTTCGATATGTTGCGGCCCAAGTGGCAAACTATGTTAATCGAACGAATTACAGGGGGGTCATACTGGTCAACGATCCTTTGAATTGGGGGAAAACCGTCCTGAGCAGTTGCAGGGATACTTGTAGGACAAAGAAGATCGGCTTCGCAGCTTTGGACGTGGAAAAGGTTCAGGTTGTGCTTCCAAAGATTCTGATGAGCCTGAGGAAAACTGATGACTTGATCCGATAGTCCAGAAGAAAGCTCATGATGTCTCGGCGTGGGCAAAACTGTTATTTAACCTTTACATCTCATGTTCACGCCAGAAAAGTCGAATTAACATGATAAAGGCAGATCTTCACTTTCACACTTGCTATTCTCCGGATGCAACGAACTCTCCAAGGAACACCGTGGAGAAACTGAATAGACACCCGAGCATCAAGGCCATAGCCATAACTGATCACAACACGTTGGAGGGCTATCGCAGAACAGCTGAACTAGCAAAGGCTTACCCTGACATACTTATAATTCCAGGCGTTGAAATAAGTGCTGAAGAAGGCGAAGTAATACTGCTAGGCGTAAACCAACTACCGCCGGAACCATGGTCTGTCAGAAACGTCATCGAGTTTTCGAAGAAAGAGAATGCCTTGGCAATAGCGGTTCACCCTTACAGAGGTTACGGCCTCGGCAACTTGGCAGCCAAGCTTGACTTGGATGCTATCGAAACGCTTAATGGCATAACATCATCGCGTCAGAACAAGAAAGCTGAAGAACTAGCTAGGACAAAAGGCTTGCCAGGTGTCGCAGGCAGTGACTCGCATTTTTATTATGATCCTTGGAACGTTTTCACGGACATTCAAGCTTCCTTGGACGTTGGCGACATCTTGGAGGCTATAAAGGACGGGAAAGTTAAGGCTTCTATGATTGAGAAGTCAATAGATTTTTAAAATGGCAAAAAACATGATTACAGAATCAGCAGATGAAAAAGAATGAGTCAAGTGCAAATTGGATTCTTAGGCGGAACTCGGGAGGTCGGGAGAATTGCCATAACGGTGAAAGCCGAGAAAACACAGGTCTTGCTGGACTACGGGGCCATGCTAGATCACACGCCTGGATTTCCCATGCATGTTCAGCCTAAAGATATCGACGCGATAATTTTGAGCCACAGCCACTTGGATCATTCTGGTGCAATCCCGATATTCTATGTTCATGGAAAGAAGCCTCTTTACACGAACAGGGTGACGGCTGAACTGAATCAACTGCTCATTTCCGACTTCATACATTTGTCCAGTTACTACTTACCATTTGAGTATTTGGAACTGAAGACTATGGCTAACAACAGTATACATGTGGATTTTGACACTGAGAAAAAAGTGGGCGACATAGCCTTTCAGTTCAAGAATGCTGGGCACATTCCGGGCAGCGTACAACCACTCATCGAGACTTGTGGAAAGAGGATACTTTTTACTGGTGACTTCAACCTTACTGAAACTAGACTTCTTCCGGGGGCCAAGATGAATTATGGGGATCTGGATGCAGTTGTAATCGAGAGTACGTACGCCACTGAGGAGCATACCGAGCGTATGAAGCTGGAAAAGGACTTCGTTGAAGCGTGCACAGAAATCGTGGAAAAAGGTGGAACAGTGCTTGTTCCAGCCTTCGGGGTTGGACGGTCGCAGGAGCTTGCATGTGTTCTTGCGGCTCATCATTTTGAGTATGCAGTGACGATTGACGGAATGGCGAGAGACGTCAGCAGAGTGTTCATGAACTACCCACAGTTTCTGAAAGATCCCAAGATGTTCATTGACGCTCTGCATACGACGGAGTGGGTCGAGGGTTGGAGGGATCGTAGGAGAGCCAGTAAGACTCCAGGCGTGATTATTTCTCCTGCAGGCATGTTGAAAGGCGGTCCTGCCATGTTTTACATTTCCAAGATCGGGAAGAAATCAAACAACGCCATATTTCTTGTCAGTTACCAGATTCCAGGCACTCCTGGAAAGGAACTGCTTGAGAAGGGCATATGCGTCATCGACGGGAAAATGCGGAAAGTTAAGGCGCGTGTGCAACACTTTGATTTCTCGTCGCACTGTGGAGCCAATGAGCTGAAAGAGGCGGTCAGGAGGCTTGGAGGGAAACCGAAGGTCTACGTGGTCCACGGTGCTGAGAGAAACTGTGAATACTTTGCAAAATGGACAAGGGACGAGCTTGGCTTAGAGGCGCAGGCGCCCAAGGCTGGCGACACGTTTAAGGTCTAGTGGATTTGATGAAAATCGGAGTTTTGCGTATCGGCGAAGTCGACGCTACGATTGCCACTAGAATTCAAGAGAGTCTCGGCGCAACCTATCAAGGTACAGAATGTGTGGTGATCGATGAACCTGCCCAGGTTCCTGAAAAAGCCTTCGAAACCAGAAGAAAGCAGTACCGCTCAGCTGATATTCTTGACAGTGTTCAAGAGTACGCAGAAAAACAGATTGCTCTGGAACGAATCTTGGGGATAGTCGATTTCGACATTTTCGTTCCTCCGCTGAACTTTGTATTCGGCGAAGCAAGATGCCCAGGAAAAACAGCTTTGATATCGTTGTTCAGGCTTAAACCAAAATTCTATGGACAAAAACCAAATGTGGAACTTTTCACGGAAAGGGCTGAAAAGGAAGCGGCGCATGAACTCGGGCACACGTTTGGCCTGGAACACTGTGTCAACCCTTTCTGTGTCATGCATTTCTCAAATTCCATATTTGATACAGACAGGAAGCAGACTTTGCTCTGCAGCAAATGCCAGAAGAAGTTGGATGACATGTGGAAGACGCTATGACGTCAACTTTGAAGTGGAAAAACGCTGAACGAATATTAGATCTTCTGCCTGTCTTGGCAAGCTTGTTATTCGGGATTCTCTGCGCGTTCCTTCTTAAAACGTCGTCTTTTGGACAATATCAGGTTACACCTTTTTCGGAGAGCACGCTTGGCTCTTCTATTGGGTCTTTCGCGAATGCTTTCTACTTTGCAATACTTGCGGGGATCGGCGCCACCGTGTTGTACGTGCTCTTGAAGCGAAACAAACATAGGCTAGTGTCATTTATCACAGGTTTCGCGTTGACTGCCGCCCTTTTATTGCTTTCAATCGTCTACCTTTATGCTGTTCTTTCTGAATTTCCGATTCAACACTTGGACATCATCGTAGTATCGGCTTCCATCGTCGTGACGGCCGCGGCTGACTACACAATCTTAATGGGCAAAAGATTCTCAAGTCTCGCTGTTCTCTGCATCGGAGGAGGCTTGGGCACATTCTTGGGATTTGCACTTCCCACGGCGAGCACAGTGTTGATTCTAATCGTGTTGGCAGTCTATGACGCCTATGCCGTCTATCGGGGGGCGGTTGGAAAAATAGCTCGAAATGGATTGGATCAGCTTCGAGGCTTGAGTTTCTCATTCAAAGATGTTCAGATGGGACTTGGAGATTTGACGTTTTATTCGATGCTGTCGGGTCACATGCTCCTGAACTTCGGCCTCACAGCTTGTATTGCCTCGCTGATAGGCATCCTAGCCGGATGCTTCGTGTCCTTCAGGATGGTGGAGAAGAAGGGCGTGTTTCCAGGGTTGCCTTTTCCGATATTCTTCGGGTTAGCTGCAGGTTTCATGACGTTGCTGCGTGTCCCATCATAAAAAGTCGTCAGATCACGGAAGTTGGTCGGCGTAAAACTAGTTGAGGAGTTACAATTCACGGACTTCGCATTGAAGTCTGCTTATGACCTCTTGAGCCTTTGCAGGATCAACCTTCAGAGTGTATAGTCTCCGTCCAGTTCGAACTTTCAACTTCACGACGTCCTTCAAACGTTTGACGGCGCATGAGTCAGCGCGACCGCTGATTTCCACAAACTTGTCAACGTCAAAGATTTCTGAAGGCATAATGCTCACGCAGATTCATAACGGTTCACACTTACGCAGAATATAATCTTTTTCGTGTCAAGCTCGTATCGCAGTCCCAGCCCCAGCGCTCAGGTCTGTGACAGGATAAAGCGCGTATTCGTTCGAGTTTATGGGTCTTCTCCGAAATGTTTCGCGACTAGAGAAATGTCTTTGATGTCGACTTTGCCGTCTCCGTTGACGTCTGCTATTGGGTTCCATCCAGGCATGCCTGGTGATGTTCCGAAGGCTTTTGCTACTATGGATATGTCTATTATGTTGATTTTGCCATCGTGGTTTAGGTCGTAGATTTTCGCGTCGCCCGTTTCAATGACTGCAGAGCCGTTTTGGCTGGTGCAAGGAATTTGCTGTTCAGAGGAATCGATTAGGGTTACGTCGTACAGTGTCAGTGATGTGTTACCGGCGGCGTTCGTGTAGAACGTGACATTTGCGAGTGTTCCGTCCCCGTTGGCACCTGATATCTCGCCTAATAATGTACAGTCCACTACTACATGGTCGTCCGTCGTGTTCAGATAGTATGTGAAGAACGTGGGGCCGGTCGAATTGAGAAACGGGCCCTCATTCACGCTGGATTCATCAAGTAAAGATGCGTTCCAGCCAAGCTTAAATTCCCATCCATAGAGGTCTGACACGTTCGCGATTGCGATGTCAATGCTGAAATAGTTTCCGACACCACAAGTAACATTTGAGGGATCTACGAAAACCACTGCAGAGCCTGATTGGGCAATGCCTTCAAAAACTAGAGTCGGTAAGAATGAAAAGAGAGACAAAATAAGGCAAGTACAAGCCAAGAATTCGACAAGCTTCGCTCTCTTCACGGCTTCTCGCTCCTCTCCTTCAGTTTATAATTTGTCATCGCTGCTAATTTACTTTGTTTCCGAAAAAAAGAAAAGAATGGGGGATTTTTGGTTTTATCCTTGGATGTTGGCTGCGATTGTTGTCAGGTCGCCCATGTCGATTCTGCCGTTGCCGTCCAAGTCCAAGGTGGGGTCGTAGTTTGCGAATCCTGGCACTTCGCCGTAGTGTCTTCCGACCTTCACTAGATCTGTAATGTCAACTTTGCCAGTCTCTCCGAAGTCGCATATGTTCAATTCACGGAACCAGATGGCGCTCTCCCACGCATGACCAGCCAGTGTGCCTACTCCGTCAATGGTGAGGGCAAATGTTCCCACTATGGAAGGTCCTCCAAAGTCTGCAACGAGTGTACCGTTCGCATTTGCAGCAATGGGCTGTTCGTTCCATGTTATTGTTGTCTGTCCCGCGGTTTCGCTCCATGTGAAATTGATCGTCTCTGTGATTTCTGAAACATTCCAAAGGCCTACCAGATATAGGTCGTGGCCTGTCACTGTGCTGTTGAAGTCTAGGTCCGTAAGATTCACCAGTTTTGCGATGTAGAAATCGAACGTGTAGGAAACGTTTGGCCCTATTACTGTAGGTGCAGTGACGTTAACGCTGCCTAACGGATGTATCCCATGCATTATGTCTGACCATGTTGCGTGCACGATGGCCCACTCATGGGTTGTCCCATTATTGTTTACTATTGCCGCGTTCGCTGTTATCCAGCCATAAGTCGCTGCAGTTGTTCCATTCGTCATATTCCATTCTTGGATGAAACCGTTCATTCGGACCCATTCGCCTCCTCTTATTGACACGTCATCTGCGTTGACAAAACTCGGGATCAGACTGACGATGCCTATTGCCATGATCGCAAGCATTATTCCAGTTATTGCCTTTTTCATACATTCCCGCTCCAATTTTCCTAGTCATATAATGTAAACGCGGAATAAAAGCGTTTCTAAGCTTCATTTCGTGTTCTAGTTGACAAGATTGTTTATTTTAGTTCATAATAGTTTATTTTGGTTTCATTTTGGTTTAGAAGCTCAATTATTGACTTAAAATCTCTTCAAGGCGACCAAGCTGTTTTCAATAAGCAGCCTATCAATATCGAAGTACATTCTTCTAACAGCGGGGAAACGTTGAGTCGCGGTTACATACGGGAAAGCCCAGCACCAGAACTTTCATGTTGAGAGTAGTAAGTAGTAACCGCTGGAAATCCGTATTTCAAGTTTAGAATTCTTAAATATCTCCTAAACGCTTTCCAGCATGAAGATGGCTGATGAAGACTCCCGTGATTCTTGCCTTTGTATTTCTAGCCCTGTTCCTACTTCCTCTTGTTACGGTGCTGGGTGAAACCTCTTCCACGTATACGATTCAAATTGGCAGCGATGGTTCAGCAACATGGACTGTTTCCCAAACTCTTGAGGTCAACTCTTCTGTCGAAACGTTGCAGACGTTACAGAACAGGATTACGAGCCTAGTCGACTCCGCTGAAATTGCAACGGGAAGAAACATGGTTGCCACCGTCGATTCATTAACGTTCACTCGACCAGCAAACTCCTCTTATATCCAGGCGGAATACGTGTTCGAGTGGGAAAACTTCAGCGAAGTCGAAAAGACGCGTATTGTGATAGGCGACGTGTTTCTAGTCCCAAATTTCTTCGATCAGCTTTATGGGGACGGAGAGGTTTACATGACGTACCCGTCAAATTACGTAGTTGACACCGTTCAGCCGGCACCGTTTATGAGGAACGATTCTATCCAAACACTTGAGTGGCTTGGGACGAAAGATCTCGAAAACGGAGGAAGAATAGTCTTGGAACAAGAGTCGGCAGCTCCAAGTTTCATTGATACGTTAGGAGCGAATGGATTCTTGATTTTAGGTCTCATTGCAATCGCAGCTTGTTCTTCGGTGGGTTTCTACTTGTTCGGGCATCACAGAAAAAAGAAGGTTGATGCATCAGAACCTGGTAAGCTCACAAATCTCCCTGTTATGGAGGATGATGAACAGAAGACCGTGAAGCTGCTTCAGTCTTCAGGAGGAACTCTGCGTCAATCGGCCATCATAGACAAGTTCGGATTCTCGAAGGCAAAGGCTAGCCAGCTTCTAGCGGTCTTGGAACGCAAGGGAGTTGTTAGGAGATACAAGAAGGGAAGAGACAAGATAGTTGTCCTCAATGAACAGGCAAACGGTGAAAACTCATGATGTTTAGACTCTCTAAATCTCGGATAATCCTGATCTTTCTATTTGTCTTGTTCTTACCTTTTAACTCCCTGATTCGAGCGAACGTGGTTCAAGCATCCCAAGGAACTGTTGTAGCGATACTTCCAGACAACGTTTCAGCTGATATTGGTCAACCATTCACGATCAACATAACCGTTCTGAACGTACAAAACCTGTACGGCTTGGACGTTACGATAAACTGGAATTCCTCCGTTCTGCAATTCATCAATGTAGACGTTCGACTGGGACACACAGACACTGATGGAGTCCTGTACAACTCAAGTCTCACAAGCCCGCCGTACATCGTTGTAAATAACGTAACGGGAGGAAGCCAGTATGAAATCGCCGCTACCTCCGTGGCTCCTGCACCCTCTTTCAACGGTAGCGGAAACATAGTGCGAATAACCTTCGAAGCAAATAGCTCTGGATATTCAAACATTGCTTTTTCAAATTCAGAATTATGGGACTATCCCCCGCCAGATCGAGATCCGCGCATATCTGAACCTATCGACCACACTTCGAACGGTAGCCAGTTTGTTACGGTTCCAGAAATTCCAAGTTCGGCCATATTTCTTGCCTTCGCTGTTCTGACCGTTTTCGCATCAGTTCTTTCGAAGAAGATAAACAAAAAAGCGCATTCACGAATTTCAGTTGACACACGGGACAAATGAACTGATAGCCACGCGGACGGGGTGAATCATGGATCCTTGGACCATCTGCCTTCTCTTTTCAATCGGTAAACTCGATGCAAGCCTTGCAACGAAGTTAATGGCGAATACTGCACCGCCGAAGGAGATTTGGCGCCTGACACCCTGAAGAAAATATATAAAGTAAATGAAAAGTTAACTAACGAGCAAGGCCGGAAAAGATGAACAAAAGAATCGTAGCTGTTGTCTGCATATTTGCTATTATCGGGGCGGTTTTAGCCTTCGTGATTCTATCTTCTCCCCCTTCTTCATCCTCTTCAACGGTGCTTTACGTGGATCCGCAGACCGTCGAAGGAATAGTGGTTGGCCAAGATTTCATGGTCAACATTAGGATCTCGAACATAACTGATTTGTACGGTTGGGAATTCAAGTTTGGTTGGAATGCTTCTGTGCTTGATGAGGTCAGTGTGAGTGAGGGCCCGTTTCTCAATTCGACCGGCCCTACCTTCTTCACGTATTACCTGAACACGACAAACGAGCACGTAGTCGTAGACTGCAACTTACTGGGAAGTGACACCCCAGGCGTCAACGGCAGTGGAGTACTTGCGACGATCACATTTAGGGTAAGAGAGAACGGAGCATGTGACTTGAACCTTTATGACACTATATTGGAGGATCCAAACACTTTGTCCATAAGTCATGTGGTTCATAGTGGCCACTTCAGTACATAGCACGTGTGAAGTTTCTGAAATGGAATTTTGATTGAGGCGAAAAGGTTTAAAGTCTATTTTAGATTAGGTCCATCGTTGCTTCATGATCCGTCTGTGGTTTGACAAGGGCACTCTTTTGCTGCACGGAGAGGTTGGTACTCCCTACGGCAAGTGGGATCCTAGGATCGGATGCTATAGAATCAAGGCTTTGCACTACAGCGACGTTTTGTCATATTTGAATGAGAGTAGACTTCAGTATCGTGATGAGGTTCCTAATCTGCCTCCTTCTCAAACGATAAAGGACAATGTTGAACTGCGCTCTTATCAGCAAGAAGCGCTGAGCAGATGGCAAAGGGCGAACATGCGGGGAATCCTGGTTTTGCCCACGGCTGCTGGCAAGACATACATCGCGTTGAAGGCGATTAGCCTCTTGAAAACGCCGACTCTGATCGTCGTTCCAACGCTGGATCTTATAGATCAATGGAAAAAACGAGTAGCTGATTACCTCGGAGTTGATTCTGGAGCCGTCGGTGGAGGCGAAGCCGACATCCAGATGGTGACCGTCTCAACTTATGATTCTGCTTACCTTCAGGCCGAAGCATTAGGCAACAGGTTCATGTTCATAATCTTCGACGAGGTTCATCACTTGGCTTCTCCTGGCTACATTCAGATCGCTGAAATGTACATTGCACCCCACCGCATGGGTTTAACTGCGACCTATGAGAGGGGTGATCAGCGTCACGCGCTGCTTCCACCAGTCGTCGGTGATGTGGTTTACACCGCGAGAGTTGGGCAACTTGCGGGGGAACATCTTTCTCCATTCACGCACGAGAAGATGTTCGTCGAGTTGACCGCTGAGGAGCAGAAGATCTATGATGAGCAGATGAGGATCTTTAACGATTACCTCAGAGAGAAGGGCATCGTCATGAAGAGCCCCGAAGACTTCCACAGGTTCATTATGGCCACAGGCAGGGATAGGCGCGCACGGGAGGCTCTTCTTGCCAGAAATCGAGCCGTCAGGGTCGCGCTTAACTCTGAGGCAAAGCTTGCTCTTCTTGCGAGGCAGCTTGAGGCTCGTAAAGGTGAGAAGACGCTGATCTTCACGTTGTATAACGATCTGGTTTACAAGATCAGCCGGCGGTTCCTGATACCTGCTGTGACTTATCAGACTCCGAGGGAGGAGAGACACGAAATTCTGGAGAGTTTCAGGAAAGGCGATTACAGTGTTATAGTCACCTCTCAGGTTCTTGATGAGGGGGTAGACGTTCCGGACGCTTCCCTCGGCTTCATGTTAAGCGGGACTGGAAGCACGCGAGAGTACATCCAGAGACTTGGAAGACTTCTAAGAAAAGTGGAGGGCAAACAGGCGAAACTCGTTGAAATAGTTTCCAAGGAAACCATGGAAGTGAGAATGAGTCAGAGGCGACGCCGAAAAAGCGGCGAAGGAGGTTGAGACCACGCTTCCAAGCGAGCTTCTTGCAGTGTGGAGAAGAAGAGGAACGATTTCGCCTCGATACGCTAAGCTGTCGGGTGACAACTTGGAAGTTGCAGCCAGCCTTATCGAAGTATACAGGAGCAGCACGGGCAAGAAAAAAAGCGCCGTGAAGGAATTCGTCGATGAAATCGAGCAAAAGGGCTACGACTATCGTTTCGTCCGAGGCTTATCGTTCCTTCTCGACAGGAGAAGCCGCTTCAAATGCGGCGACAAGATCGACAGCATAGACATGAGAAGAAGGATTTTTCAGGCAGCAGGAAAACTCGGTCTGCCAACGACGCCTGGACAGCGAAAAAGAATAATCGAAGCTGTAGCCTCAGAATTGAAAGTGACAGGAGAAACGGTTGAAGAATTCCTCTATGCTGACTTGGACACAGAGCTGATCCTGGATGCCTTTGATCCTCTCCCACCTGTTGAATTGCTTCAAGAGTACAACCTCAGTCTCACCCAGACGCTGCTTTTCGAATCGACAGAAGTCACGTTTACATCGTCAAGTAACTGGCAGAAAATCTTGTATTCGGTAAAAAGATTAGGACTGATCTACGATGCCTACCAAGACCGAGGTTTCTGGGTCAAAGTGGACGGCCCCGCCAGCCTCTTCAAACTGACTAGAAGATACGGAACAGCTATAGCAAAACTCTTGCCAGCGATAGTTACCAGTCCAGAATGGACCGTTGAAGCGAAGATCCTGTGGAAATACACGAATGATATATGCGATTTCAGGATAGAAAGCTGGAAACACGGCGCCTTGATCAGAAAACCCTTGTCCTCGGCGATGACGTTTGACAGTGCTGTTGAAGAGGATTTCGCCTCGCGTTTTCAAGCGTACGCATCCGGCTGGATCCTGAAGAGAGAGCCTGAACCTGTCTTGGCTGGCAAGCAGGTGATAATCCCTGACTTTTCACTCGTGAAAGAAGGCATAAAAGTGTACTTGGAGATCGTCGGGTTCTGGACTGTTGAATACTTGCTCAGGAAAATGGAGAAGCTGAAGAAAATTGACGTCGAAATGCTTGTGCTAGTCAACGAAAACTTGGCATGCGAAAAGATGACCAGCCTGGAAAAACATGGAAAACTGAATATCATATACTACCAGGACAAAGTCTCTCTGGCTCCGATTCTTCGTTATTTGGAAGAAGCGTTTCGAGAAGTCAAAGCTAGACAAACCCGATTCGTCAAAGACCTTAAGGTAGTTTTCACGGAACCCGTTGTTGATTATGAAGAATTCGCGGGCAGGATTGGAGTCTCGGCCGAAGCTGTCAAAGCGGCACTAGTCGAAAAACAGCCACGAGGTTACGTCGCCATGCGCGACGAGTTGGTCAGAAAAGACGTACTCGAACAAGCTCGTAAAGGAATTGAAGAAAGGATTGATCAGAAAGGGCAACTGTGCTATTCCGAAGCGGTCAAAGCAGTTGAAGCAGCAGGAGTGAAAGATGCGACGACGATCCTTGAAATGTTGGGATACAAGATCGTCTGGCGTGGAATCAGCGGCGA
>DASPTR010000113.1:0-5791 GCA_035623315.1 Candidatus Acidiferrum sp.
CGTTCACAATTTCGCAGGAAGTCGGCGCCATCAGACGTATCGTTGAAGAGGAATTGAAGAAGGGGCTTTCGCCTGAATTAACAGCTTCCAAGTTGTGTGAACAGTATCCATGTGATGAAGAAACATTGGGGCATGCCCTAAAAGAAACAGTCGAGCAGGTGAAAGCCGGTCTTCCTGTTCCGACTGAAAAGCGAATCACCGTCGAAGACTGGGAGAGCTTCGTCCTGATTCACGTCCACTTCGGCTCACTTACGAATAGGGCCTTTGCTCAACTCTTGGGACAACTGCTCTCCGATAGAGTTGGCTATGGAATCGTCGTACAACATGATGCCTACAGAATTTTCGTGCAAACTATGGGTGCCGTAAACGCGGTTCGAATCTTGTCTCTTCTTGAGGAGATACAGGCCATGCCGGAACGCGTAGTCAGGGGTATGTTGACTTTGGCGACGGTGAAGACAGGGCTTTTCAAGAGACGCATAGTTCACGTCGCTAGGCGCTTCGGAGCATTGGAGAAATGGGCTGATTTCAGCAGCGTTAGTCTTCAGAGGCTGATTAAGACTTTTGAGGGAACGCCGATCTATGAGGAAGCTTTGAAAGAAGTTTTTACGAAGGATTTGGATGTGGACAATCTAGTCAACGTCATAGACAAGATTCACAAGGGTGAAATCGAAATACAGAGGCTCAACACGGATGGGAATGCATCGCCGATTGCTCGTTTGGGCATAGAGCGCATGAGCATGAAGACTGACTTGATTCCGCCTGAAAGGATGCGGGCAGTGCTGATAGAATCTGCGAAGGCCAGGCTGCTAAACGAAACAAACGGTTACATTTGTACGAACTGTTGGAACTATTTGGAAATGCTGAAGACGAAGGATTTGCCTGATAGACCAAAATGTCCCAGATGCGGCTCCACGGAACTAGGCCTACTAAGAGTTGAAGAAGAAAAGCTGCTGCCAATCGTTGACAAGAGGGGCGAAAAACTGAGTAAATCTGAAGAAAGACTGAAAGAGCACGCACAGCAAACGTCTCGAGTGATTCAAAAATACGGAAAACCAGCAGCCGTAGCTTTGTCAGCACGCCGAGTACAAACATCAGATGTTGAAAAAATCCTTGAGAAAGACCGAAAACTAGACGACGTGTTCTATGAGTCGGTCCTTGAGGCAGAGCGCAAAGCTATCAGCAGAAGATCCTGGTAAACTCTTTCCCATTGTCTCTCGATACATGGTTCCTATAAGGATGTGCATGTGGAATTCACCTAAGTTGATTCAACATAAACATCTAGCAGAATCCGAAAGCTGAACATAATTCTTCAGTCGCCCCTCATGTTCTGTCCCAGATTTGACGACAGTCTTTGGTGACTAGATTCAAACGATTTCAGCTTTCTTGCTGACAAAACCTATGGCTTGAAGTATCGTCTTGCTGAGTCCGACGAAGCTTAACATCATTGCGATGATCAAGAACAAGTGTACATCAACTTGCAACCCCACGTTTTGGTACATCATACTGAACGTCCCTCCGTTCAAAGAAAATATCAGATACGAAATTACGAAGAGATCGTTGGCCACGCCGAAGAAATACTGGTAAATAGTCCCAGCTGTGATCTCGCCAACAATGATCAGACTGATATACACGCCTACGAAAATTTGGACAGCCTGCTGTAGGCCCGGAATAATCGTGGCGAATGAAGTGAGAAATTGCCAACAGACATAGTACACGACGAAAAACATGACTCCTTTGACCGTTGCCTTCAGCACTTTGACCATGAGTTTTCGAGGCTTGAACGCTGAAGAATTGTCGTCTTCAACCATAGGGAATCACCATTGAACCGGAGCTGAATAGTGACGTTTGGAAATCGAGTTCGAACCTTCCAGTTTGCGTGATTGATGAAATTCCGACATCGAGTTCTACGCGACCATCATAATGCGATTGCTGCAAGGCATCAATAGTGCTTTGGCCGAACCCGATGAGCTGATTAGTGCTGTTGTACATTCGTATTTCGGCTTCTCCGATCACGTCGAAGGAGGCGTGATTGTCAAAACTAATGGGAACGATGACTTTCATGTGAGTGTAGTTAAGCATACTGTATTGCGGTTCTTCCAGCTTGAGATTATAGAACGGTGCACCCCAATGAACAGTGGCATTCCCCGAGGCATGAACAGGAATGACTTCTCCTATGACCATGCCTACATTCTCGACGATGTTCAACTGAGTGTCATTGGACAGCAGTTCCCGATTTGATTGCAGTAGCGAGTCCAGGTCGAGAGTCATGTTGTCAATAATGGATACTTTGTTGCCAACTCCGATCGTAGGTATGAGAGTTGATCCTTCAGTGATCGTGGAGCCGTCGTTGCCTTGGACTTTTGTCGTGAAGTTGAACGAGTCTATGCTGTAGTAACCGTTGTTTGTAATGGTGACCGGCAAAGAGACCACTGTTTTGCCATCCGTCGTTCTTCCTATCCGTGGGTTTCCAAAATTGAGTCCTAAGTCCTTGACTGAGTAAGCCGCCGTGGCAAAGAACATTATCAGGAATATCCAACAGACTGCTATTGCAAAATCTATCATCTTGATTGGGACGTCCATTGATTTCCCTTTCTGCTACTGTTCTGTGCAAGGGATCTATGCGTTGGGAACAGGGGTTTCGGGTGTCACTTCGGGAGGAATGACTGCTATTTCTGGCTCTTTTTGTTCATTCTCTTTTGTTTCTTTTTCTCTTGGTTTTTCGGTTTCTGACGGCTGGGATTCTGGCTTGGGTTGTAGTTTCTGCTCTGTAATTGGTTCTTTCTGCAGTGTCAGAGGTTGTAGTTGTGGAGTGTGAGTAATTATTGTCACTCCTCTTATGGTAATTAGCGAAGATACCCAGCCCATTATTCCGAGATACATCAGCCTTATGCAGGTTGCAATCAACGGAGCTAAAGCATTGCCAAATGTTTGTGTTAGATCCGTAGAGGTGATTATGCTTAGGCTTTGGGTGAGATATCCATAGGCGCTAATGAACGTGAATATCAGTAGGGCTATGCCTAAGGAAAGGACCGTCAATCCGGAAAGGGCTAGTTTATCTCTGAAATTCTTGAACATTTGTTGCCACTGCCAATAGAAATGGTAAGATGATCTTGAATATTAAGACTTCTTATACAATAAACAATATACTGATTAATTATCAAGAATCAAACAGAAAAATAAGGGTTTGAGCTACTGTGAAATGCCGAGTTTCTGATAGATTTTCTCCTTATTTGCCTCGACCGTCTTCTGAACATCCGTGAAAAGGTTGTTTCCATGCGAGTCTATGGCAACCGCGAGCGGACCGAATTCTTGAGCCTCAAATAGCCACATAGCTTCAGGCATGCCCAGATCGTACCATTCAACGCCCTTTACGTTTTTTATAGCTTTTGCCGCCAGAATAGCTGCGCCTCCAGTGAAAGCACCGTAAACGGCACCATACTTTGCCATAGCATCTGTAGTCCTCTTTCCCATCCCGCCTTTCCCGATTACCACTCGGACCTTGAAGTTCTTTATGAACTCATCTTCAAACAGGTCCATCCTAGTGCTCGTCGTAGGTCCTGCCGCCACTGCAATCCATTTTTCGCCTTGTTTACTCATTACTGGACCACAGTGAAAAACAGCCATTCCCTCAAGACTTATGGGCAGAGGCTTTCCCTCTTTGAAGTATTCCAGAGCTCTCCTATGAGCTTGGTCCCTTGCGGTCACGATCGTTCCCGTGACGTAGAGAACGTCATTCACTTTGATTTTTCTAATTTCCTCCTCAGTAATTGGCGTCTTAAGCTTATACACTGTCATCTCTTTTCACCTTACCAATTGAGTTTATGCGTCAAATATTCAACTGTCCCATCAGGGTTGATCTTGGCCGTGGCTCTTCTTGCAGCCCAGCAGTTGAAGGCAACAGCAGCTGGAAAAGATGCTGGGTGCCTGTATGCGAAGTCTATGTGCACTCCAAGCACGGTGGTTTTTCCTCCGAGCCCCATGGGGCCGATTCCTGTCATGTTGGCAGCTTCGAAGATTTCCTTCTCCAGTGCCGCGATTTCTGGATTGGGATTATGCTCAGTCAAGGGCTTCAGCAAAGCTTTTTTCGCAAGTTTCATGGATATGTCCGCTCCGCCTCCCATTGCAATGCCCAGAATGTTTGGAGGACAAGGTTGAGAGCCAGCCTTCACAACGGCGTCGACCACAAATTTTTTGAGGCCCTTTATTCCCTCTCCTGGCACTATCATGCCGCCCATGCAGACGTTCTCAGATCCTCCTCCTTTAGTCATCACGGTTAGCTCCAAACTGTCTCCAGATGTGATCTCCCAGTTCAAATAGGGAATGTATCTTCCAGTGTTGTCCCCGCTGTTCTTCCCATCGAACGGGTTCACCGAATTTGGCCGCAACGGAACTTCCTTCGTTGCTTTTCTCGTAGCGTTTATCAGAGCTTCTTCGACTTTGTTCAGGTTCTTCACCTTGTCTCCGGCTTTCACGTAGTAGATTATAGTGCCTGTATCTTGACAAACAGGCGCCTGATATTTCTCGGCAAGCTCAATGTTATCCAAGATTGCCTTCAGCTGCGTTTTGCCTGGCTCTGTTTCTTCCGAATAAGCTTTCTTCAACGCTTGTTTGACGTCTTCTGGCAGATAGATCACAGCTTGTTTCAGAATATTGAAGGCCACGTTTTCTACAAGTTTTGAATTCTCCAAGCCTTACTCCCTCACGGTTGGGCGATTTTATGAATTAACCACGTACTTATGTCTTGTCTCATCTGATCACAAAATCCAAACATGTGCCTGAAACAGAGCTCAGCAGACAGAAGACTTAGCTCAGAGGAAATTCACTTTAACTTACCTCTCCACGCACTGATCACAATAATGCTTCGCGCGTTTTAAATACGGCGAGCCTTTATGTTTGATAAGTAAAAACGGGGAAAATCAATGACTGAAGAAGAAACGAAAGAATACACTGAGAAGAAAAAGTTTGAGTTGCTGGAAGACCTGCCTGGAGTCGGTCCGGCTACGGCACAAAAACTAAGGGAAATGGGCTATCACACTGTCGAATCCTTGGCGATGGCTACTGGGCGCGAGTTGGAGCCAGCCGGCATCAGCGAGAAAAAAGCCTTTGCAATTATTGAAATAGCCAGGTCGTCCATCGGTGTTTCTTTCATAAGGGCAGATGAACTGCTTAGGATGCGGAAAAACGTTTTGCGCTTGACGAGTGGTAGCAAAGTCTTGGATAGACTTCTTGACGGTGGACTGGAAACGCAGACTATCACGGAGTTCTACGGTGAATATGGCAGTGGAAAAAGTCAGATGTGTCATCAGCTTTGCGTGAACGTTCAGTTGCCTCCTGAACGCGGCGGACTTGGCGGTTCAGTGTTGTACGTCGACACTGAGAACACTTTCAGAACTGAGCGAATCGTGTCCATGTCCAAGCATTTGGGGCTTGATCCAGAGGAAGTCGTCAAGAACATCATCTATGCTGAGGCGTATACTTCAGATCATCAGATGTTTCTGCTTGAAAATGCTGATGAAGTAATCAAGCAGAACAATGTCAAACTGATTATCGTTGACTCCCTCACTGCACACTTTAGAAGCGAATACCTCGGGCGTGAGATGTTGGCTCCAAGGCAGCAGAGACTCAACAAACACATGCACAAGCTTATCGGCCTAGCCAGAGCTTTCAACGCTGTGGCTGTGGTAACGAATCAAGTTATGGCCAAGCCGGACGTGTTTTTCGGCGATGCAATCCATCCTATCGGTGGCCACATCGTAGGTCACACGAGCCATACTCGCGTTTACTTGCGAAG
>DASPTR010000114.1:0-4248 GCA_035623315.1 Candidatus Acidiferrum sp.
GAAAACGAGATCGGCAGAAATAGCTGACTACTTTGTTCAGGTTGAACCTAACAAAGATTATGAGCTGTTCGAAGCATTTAGGGCTCTGATTCTCAACGAAGAAATTGACGTTGACCAAGTTGCTGGCGTGCCTTTAGAATACTTGGAAGAAATCGCTGAGGTCATGATCAACTGCAGTTTCGGAGTGATTTTCTTCGGCCTCGGACTGACGATGAGCACTGGAAAACTAAGAAACGTTGACGCAGCGCTATCATTGACTCGCGACTTGAACATGCGAACAAAATTCATGATAATACCTATGAGGGGACACTTTAACGTAACAGGAGCAGACACAGTGTTCACTTGGCAAACGGGCTTTCCTTATGCTGTAGACTTTTCTTTGTGTTACCCAAGATACAATCCAGGGGAGACGACGGCTGTTGACGTGCTCCTTCGCGAAGAGTCAGATGCAGCCTTAGTCGTTGCCTCAGATCCAATAGCGAATTTTCCTAAAAGAGCCGCTCAGCACATGGCCGCGAAACCTCTGATAGTCATAGATCCACACATGAACGCAACTTCACAGATGGCTGATGTTGTTTTTCCATCAGCTTTTGTCGGAATAGAAGCCGAAGGAACGGCGTACCGCATGGACCATGTGCCCCTACCGCTTAAAAAAGTCGTCACACCCCCGAAAGGTGTGCTCACTGACCAAGAGATACTCAAGAGGATCCTTTCGGAGGTTAGAAAGATCAAAGCCAGCAGCAGCGCGGAGGCCGCATAGGTGGAGCTTCTGATAAAGAACGGTTTCGTCTACGACCCGATAAACGGGATCAATGGCGAAAGAATGGATATTGCCGTCAAGAATGGCAAGATCGTCGAGAAAGTCTTGGAGCGCAGGGCCCGCAAGATAGACGCTTCGGGAATGATCGTGATGCCGGGCGGCGTTGACATTCACACTCACATTGCAGGGTCAGAGGTGAACACTGGAAGACTCCTCAGGCCTGAAGACCACTACAAGGACGTGGAAGCTAAAACTTCAAAGACAAGGTCGGGAGTCGGGTATTCGATTCCGTCCACTTTCACCACTGGCTACAGGTACTCTCGGATGGGCTACACGACGATAATGAACCCCGCAATGCCTGCTCTGGAGGCTAAACACACGCATGAAGAACTCAACGACACGCCGATGCTTGACAAGGCCACATATCCACTCCTCGGAGACTGGTGGTTCGTACTCGAATACCTGGGGCAAGGAAAAATCGATGAACTGGCGAGACATGTTGCGTGGATGATAAACACAACTAAGGGCTACGCCATAAAAATAGTAAATCCAGGCGGGTTAGAAGCTTGGGGATTCGGACAGAACGTTCACGGTTTAGATGATCAGGTTCCCTACTTCTGCGTTACTCCCCGTGAGATTATCCGCGGACTGTGCAAAGTGAACACGCTACTGAACCTTCCACACACAATTCATGTTCACACGAACAATCTTGGACAGCCAGGGAATTATGCTACGGCTTTAGAAACTATGAGTTGTGTCGAAGATCTAGCTACTAAGAATAAGCCAGTAATTCACATTACGCATTGCCAGTTCAGTTGCTTCAAGGGTGACGATTGGCGAACCTTGGAATCAGGAGCAGAGGAAATATCGCGTTACGTAAACTGCCATCGTCACGTTACGATGGATATGGGACAAGTGATATTCGCGGAGACGACGACGATGACAGCGGACGGCCCATTCCAGTTCGGGCTTCAAGAGCTGACTGGAAACAAGTGGGTGAACCATGACGTGGAAACTGAGACAAGCGCTGGCATCGTGCCCTTCCACTATCGCCGCAAGAGCTACGTTCACGCGATCCAATGGTCAATCGGACTGGAACTCGCCTTGCTAATAGAAGACCCGTGGAAAATCTTTATGACTACAGACCACCCTAACGCTGGTCCGTTCACATACTACCCGAGAATAGTCGCTTGGCTGATGAGCAGGAAAGCCAGAGAAGCAACGATGAAAAGAATCAACCGTCGAGCCCGAAACAACAGCCTCCTCAATTCAATCACTCGCGAACTCGGATTCAATGAAATTGCCATAATGACTAGAGCAGGCCAAGCAAGGGCTCTCGGGCTTGAGAACAAAGGGCATCTGGGTATCGGAGCAGATGCAGACATTGCCGTGTACAACGTGAACCCGCAAACGATCGATCCAGCGGTTAAGTACAAGACCGTCCGACGAGCATTAAAACATGCTGCCTACACGATTAAAGAGGGCGAAATCGTAGTCAAGAATGATGAGATAGTAAAGCCCGCAGAGGGAGCCACGATCTGGCTTGACGTGCAAACTTCTGAACCTGCAGAAATAACCGAAGACATGAAAAGAAAATTCAAGGAATACTGGACCGTGGAATACGAGAATTACCCAGTACCTGAGCATTGCCTCATGAAATCTCATCCGAGAACATTGAAGGCAGATGTTTAGATGATAACTCTTCGACCGCTGAAAAAATTCAAACTTCCGATAATCGCTGAATGCCTAAATCCAAACCTCCTTCAAAACAAGAAGCCCGAAGAAATAGAATCCCTGAAGATTTGGGAAGGAAACAAGCAGAAAACACTCGGAAATCTCTTCAAAGTAGAAGAAACCAAGACTGAACAGGCATCTATAACGATCGAAGGTGAAGTGAGCAAAGTTCGCAGGGTCGGAGCCTTCATGACAGACGGGGAAATTGTCATCAATGGAAATGCCGGCATGCATCTCGGTGAAGAAATGAAGGGAGGCAAAATAACAGTGAATGGCAACGTTGAAGCGTGGGCCGGGTCGATGATGAAAGGCGGCGAAATCGAAATTCACGGTAACGCAAGCGACTATCTCGGCGCCCCATACAGAGGAAGCGACGAAGGCATGCGCGGGGGACGTATTATCGTCCACGGAAATGTTGGAAACGAAGCAGGAGCCCATTTGAAAAAAGGATTGTTAAAGATCTACGGAAATGCAGGACAATTCCTAGGCTTTCGCATGCACGACGGTACGATCTACGTTCGAGGAGATTGCCAGGCAAGAGCAGGCGCCTGCATGCTCGAAGGCAAAATAGTAGTCAGCGGTTTTCTAGAGTCCATGCTGCCTACCTTCACAATAGATAGTATTAAGACGAAGGTCAAGATAGAAGAAGGCCAGACGGTCGAAGAGCTGATGTATGTTTTTATCGGAGATCTCGCAGAAAACGGGAGAGGCAAACTTTACCTTTCGAAGGAGAAAAATCCTCATCTAAGCATGCATGAAAAGTTCCTTTAGGAGATGGTCAAGTGAAAGAAAGTCTGAGCATAAACTGTTTAGCATTAAGCCTTGTCAAGAAACTTTTTGCAAACCCGGAGTATTTCGGAGTGAAGATTTGCAAAACCGACTCTGGAACGACTGTCATTGACGCTGGAGTTGAGGCCCAAGGCGGATTTGAAGCTGGAAAGCTCGTAACGGAGATCTGCATGGGTGGGTGTGGAAGGGCAAAAATAGCAGAGAGGAAATATGGAAACTATGCGCTTCCCACAATATTCGTCTCCACAGACCACCCGATCATCGCCACGTTGGGCTCGCAGTATGCAGGCTGGCAGATTAACGAGGAAGGCTATTTTGCGATCGGGTCAGGACCCGCAAGGGCGTTAGCACAGAAACCAAAGGAAATCTATCAGGAAATTGGCTACAGAGACAATTCCGACGAAACTGTCCTTGTCTTGGAAACTGAAAAGATTCCGACGACGAAACTGATGGAAAGAATAGCAAAAGACTGTAAGATTGACACGAAGAACCTCACGATTATTATGACTCCAACCACCAGCGTAGCCGGCGCAACACAGGTTTCAGGTCGAATAGTCGAAACAGGAATCCACAAACTCAGAAAAGTTGGACTAGACCCAAATGTTATACGATATGCTTGGGGATCCGCACCTATCCCTCCCATTCATCCGAAGTTCGCAAACGCGATGGCAAGAACAAACGACGCAATTCTTTACGGCGGAACTGCCTACTACTTGGTCGAATACGAGGATGACACAAAACTCGAGGAAATCCTTGCAAGAGCACCTTCCAAAGCATCAACGCAATACGGGAGACCCTTCATAGAGATCTTCAAAGAAGCAAAGTACGACTTCTATAAGATAGACCCAAACCTGTTCGCTCCAGCCGAAATAACGATAAACAACGCAAAGACGGGCAACACATTCAAGAACGGAGAAATAAACTCTGAAACCCTAGCAAAATCACTAGGCTTCAAAGTTTGCTAA
>DASPTR010000115.1:0-4537 GCA_035623315.1 Candidatus Acidiferrum sp.
GGGCCTCAACAGGGCTGGGGCAGTTCTTGACTACCGTGTCAAGTATTGCTGTGTGCAAGGGAAGCATTTTCGAGAGGGCTTGATGTTCACCTTTCTTGCAGCTCTCCCTGAGATCATTGAATTTCAATCCTTTCTGCTTCATCATCTCAACCGTGAACCCCCACTTGTGTAAGGCTGAACCCAAGACTATGCTCTCTCTTGCCGCATCGGCTTTCCACTTCTCTTTGAATTGACGTTCTGCATAAATTTCGATCAGAGCGTTAAAGTCAGCCACTATGTGCGCAAGCTTACTCTGCATCTGATCAGCGTTAAGCTTCAGCTCATTGATTAGCCGATCAATCTTGTTTATGAAAATGACAGGCTTGACTCTCTCTTCCAACGCTTGGCGCGTTACAGTCTCAGTTTGGGCCATAACCTCTTCAACTGCATCCACAACTACGATCACTCCGTCCACGGCCCGCATTGCCCTCGTCACTTTTCCCGTGAAATCCACGTGGCCGGGCGTGTCAATCATGTTGATCACGTGTCTGCCGCCTTCGGTTTCATGAAGCAAAGAAACATTAGCGGTCTTGATCGTAATTCCCCGCCTTTGTTCTTCTTCAAGATAATCAAGGGCCCTGGCTGAGCCAGCCACTTGCCACGACAACAATCCAGCTTCGGCCAACACTGAATCGGTCATCGTCGTCTTACCATGATCGATGTGAGCAACAACACCGACGTTGCGAATACATTGCTTGTCGCTCATCAACTTGAGTATTTCATCGATTTGTCGAAACCTAGGCATAATTCAGCTTGCTCCAAGATCGCTCTTTGTGGTGTTTGTTAATCAATAGTAAGCGTTTGCCTTTTTATTCTCGTTGACACCAAACAAGATGAATCGAAAGAGGAGTTAAATCGACCCAAACATGGATACACAAAACTTTGGGAGGAGACGAATCACGCAACCCGTTTTTCGAGCCAGCCTCACCATTGAACAGTTAGTTGAAGAACCATACGCGTCGATAATCTGTTACCCAAAACGAAGCCTCGCCGAACTAAAGAAAAGATTGAGCGAACTTCGACGGCTCGGAGTCACGAAAATAGAATTCGTTGGCGAAAAAAGGGTCTACAACGTACCAGTCTTAGGTAAAGGCTGCGTTGGAATAGTCGTAATAGCAAACATGCATGGTGATAGAGTGGCCCTGAAGATCAGGAGGATCGACTCCGATCGCGCCAGGATGAAACAGGAGTTCGAGCTGCTGAAAAAAGCGAATCTCATTGACGTAGGCCCGAAGGTGTTGGCTGCAAGCAGAAACTTTCTCTGCATGCAATTAATCGATGGTCAGCTTCTTCCAAAGTGGCTGAGCCAGAAGAGGAGCAAGACAAGGATAAGCATGGTACTGAAGAGAATTCTGGAGGAATGTTGGCGACTGGACAGGATTAATTTGGACCATGGAGAGCTGAGTCATGCTCCGAAACATTTGATAATTGACAAGCATGACAGGCCCTTCATCGTTGATTTTGAATCGGCCAGTCTGAACCGTAAACCGGCGAATGTCACTTCTGTTTGCCAATTCCTTTTCATAGGCAGCGAAACCGCAAAGCACGTGATCGAGAAGTTGGGCGCTAAAGACAATAAAGCGATTGCCATGGCTCTGAGACATTACAAGAATGAAAAGAGCTTCAAGAATTTTTGCAGTGTATTGCGCGTTTGCGGGCTCTAAATGATGTATTCAGCTTGTTTTGATAAAGGTTCGCCTTTGGCTGGTCTTTCAACGTTCAATTCCTTGAGGACTTCTGCAAGGTCGAGCCACGCTTCTATCTGAAGCTGTCTTGCCACGTGTTTCTTCTCGTAGAGCAGTGGCTTGTCCCCTATGAACAGCCAGCCAAAGGCTTCCTCGTCCAACTCCCTTCTCCCTCAGAAAGCGAAGAGTCTTCTTTTTCTTATAATACCCTATAGAAGAGGAGAATAGAAGAATAATATGTAACAAAACTATATGATGAATCTCTACGGCTTTTTTTGAAAGGTTTAAAAAGGCTCGATTTCTATTTCTCACTTGTCCCGAGGGAGATCTCATGGTCATCAAGAGAGAAGAAATGCAGGAAATAGTCAGAAAATACAAAGAACCGATCGGTTTGAATTTGGGTTCTCACTCAGCCTTAGATGCTTGGCAGGGCCAACGCAATTATGGCGTTCGAAGCATAATCTACACCACGCCGAGCAGAGCGCGAATCTACCTTCAAAACCCAATGGTCGGCAGACCGGGAGAAAAAATCGAGAATTTGCCCTGTCTAGTCAGACGGGACATCCGCATCGTGAATGACCCCAAAGACATCAAGAAGAAAGGAAATTGGAAAAGCATCATTCTGATTTTAGACAATTACTCCGACATCGTAAAGTATGCCGACGAACTGGTAGATTTGGAATGCATGCAGATCACAAACAGGGCTTTTGCTGTGTACGTTGGCGGCGACGAACGCTGCAGCGTGATTGAAAACGATTATGGCGTGCCAATATTAGGTTCCAGAAATCTTCTCAAGATAGAGAACAGGGGCGAACTCGAAAAGGATTATTACTGGTTCGCTGAAAAGGCTGGAATTCCAACTCCGAAGGCTTATCACTACAGCGTCCACAAGGGGGGAATAACCTTCAAAGAACCTGTGGATGAACCTATGATCTTGAAGGCTGAACATGCTCATAGGGCGTTCGAAAGAGAATTCATCTTCGCCGCAGATTCGACTGATTTAGAGGAGAAGGTTGCAATAGAAGTAAAGGCTGGAAATCTCAGCAAAGAAGCCTTGGAGAATGGTCGCATAGAACAGATCGTGCTGGGACCACACGCTAACTTCAACTTCTTCTTTTCGCCGCTGGACGCTCGAGGGAATTGGGGCGACGCGGAAGATTGGTTTGCGAAGCTGTACAACGTGACTACCGAAGAAGCAAGGATCTGCCTTGCCAATCAGTTCCTTTCCATCGATGAGCGAAGAGAAACAATTCTTGACGGCTTGAAAAGGCTCCCAATTGACATCCAGAACAAGATAAAGAAGGTCCCCTCATTCGAAGTGACAGCTCACGCCATTCTGAGTCTCAGAGAGTCGCTACTTAAAGATCTACACCGTTACGCAGACAGATTCCTGCTTGCATGCAGGGAATATGCAAGCCCAGGAATAATAGGCGCATGGTGCCTACAGACGCTAATCACGTGGGACCGAGTATCCAAGTATGAGCTTAAACCAGCCGTTAAGCTGGACTATACAGGAGGCACAGAGGCCAAAGCCCAAGTTGACTACGGCCTGTACGATGTGCCAGACAAGCGAGATCCATACATGCACATTCCAGTGACTCAAGACGTAGCCTTAAGACACGGCGGTGGAACAAACGTGCACATGGGCCTCGGCTCACAATATGCCAATGCCAAGTACCAGAGGCGACTAAGCACAGGCGACCGCATAGCAATGGAAATCAAACGGGCACTAAGAACCAATAAACTTCACGAACTCGTCACATGATTTAGTATCTGCTGCTGATTGACAAAAGCGCGATGCACATGGGATCATGTCCAAAATGCGGCAATAACATATCCGACAAGGACTATTTCTGCTCTAAATGCGGAGCCAGAATCAAAGAAGCGGTCCCGCCTGGCGTGTCCGACCCAATGGAGGAAACAAGGGAGGCGCTGTCAAAGATGAGTCAAGAGATGGAGAAAGCTTTCTCACTAGCTGCAAAAGACATTCAAGAAGCTTTCAAAACAGCCAGAGATAACGTTCGGCGATCCACCGGTAAAGAATCGGCCATCTGCTCAAGCTGTGGGGAGAAGAATGCGAGCGATGCGAACTACTGCTTCAAATGCGGCCAAAAAATCAGTGGGAAATAGCTTTCGAAAGCCTGAGGGCAGGCGTCGGTACGACTGCATCTCAGTTTAGTGTGCTTTACATTTGACCACAATTTTCTTACGTCAGGAGTATTGCCTGTATTTTTTGACCACTTCTGCGAGGCTTGGGACATCAAACATTCTTTTTTGGGTCAGTTCATTTGAGGCTGCCATGTATATTTCACTTATTATTTTCCTCAATTTCGGTTCAAGCATCGGCGGGTTGGACCTGCAGAGTTTCTTCCAATCGCGAATGCCTTGGACATCAGCATTTTTCTTTGCTTCTTCTACATCTTTGAACCAGTCTGTTTTTTTGAAAAACTGTCTGGCGATCTCTTTGCTCACATGTAACCCATCGTAAGTGAACCTGCACTCGTCCAGGGTTCCGACAACGTCAACCACGATGAGCTTCCTTTCACTATCGAAGGCAAGCTCTATTTTTCCATCCTCATTTTCCAAGCCTGCTTTCGATGCAATCTGTGTTATCTTTTCGTCAACCTTTAACAGCAGATCTTTGATGTTTTTCAGTTCTTCTCGAGTCAACCCGGCTATTTCCATGGCTTCTTCCCAAGTGACGTATCTGTCTCTCTCTTCCAGTTTCGTGCTCACGTCAAAAATGGGCTTCTTGAGCTTGTCGCCCGCCTTCGGATAATGGTCTAGGCCGAGCTGTTCTAGACTGACAGAAC
>DASPTR010000116.1:0-2913 GCA_035623315.1 Candidatus Acidiferrum sp.
TTAGTATTTTTGGTTCTTTCCATTCTTCTCTGAGGATGCTGTACATGCAGTCATCCTTCCATTTTCCCTTACAGTAGTAGGTTTTTCTAAGGACGCCTTCCTTCTTGAATGCTGACTTTTCAAGAGCTTTGCAGGATGCCAAGTTTTCTGGGTCTGCTTTCGCTTGGATTCTCACCACATTTTTTGAGAGGAAAATGTAGTCAACCATCATCTTGATGGCTTCGGTAACGTAACCCTTGCGTCTTTCTTTCGGTACAATATTATACCCAAGCTCTATTTCTCCTGCCGATGAAAAATGTGCAATGAAACCGATTTTTGTTCCATCCTTCTTCTCCACAAAGAACCATTGTGAATCCTTGAGGTCCTCGTATTTTCTCTCCAAATCGATTCTTGTCTCTTGTGAAAGCTGTTCAAACTCACCCCTAAAATCAGGATTGTTATCCCACTCATGAATTACTGGCAGGTCCTCTTTTTCCACGACTCTCAAGTTCACATTCTTGCCTTCAAGCAAGCCTCAGCACCACACGAGTAGTCTCAGCCATCACTTCTTATGACTTGTGATTGAACATTGCAAGCGTTGAAAGCCATAACTATGGAAAAAACTTGGGAGAACCCGGGTTCGAATATGCCTATTTAGCAGATATGGCACGTACGAACTCGGAGACTAGTCGTGCCGTGTTTTTCAAATCGTTGATGTGGATGATGGAGACGGGCCCGTGAATGTATCGGCATGGGACCGCTATTGTCCCGCTTGGGATGCCTGCTTTCGTCAGGTGGATTGCGCCTGCGTCTGTTCCGCCGACCATTACCTTCTTGAATTGGAAAGGTATGGATTTTTCTCTAGCGGCCTTGACTAGTGTCTTTAGCACGCGAGGGTGAGAGAAGCTCGTGCGGTCCAACACTGTTAGCACTGGTCCATCCTTGATTCTTGACGATACTCTATCTGGCCTCGTGTTAGGCACGTCGGCCACGAAGGTTCCTTCTAGGGCTAGTCCATAGTCGGGGTCAACTTGCCAAGCTGCGGTTCTTCCTCCTCTTATTCCAAGCTCTTCTTGAACTGATCCGACAGCGACGACGTTAAAGGGGGAATTCTTCAGGGACCTGAACACTTCCGTGAGGACCGTGCATCCGGCCCTGTCATCGAAGGCTTTGCCCCTGAAGTATCCGTCTCCTAAGTCTGCGAAGTCGACGTCGAAGACTCCCATCGTGCCCACGTCTGCGCCTTTCTTTTCAGCTTGTTTAAGGCTGTCTGCGCCGATGTCGACGAACAGGTCCTCTTTCGGTATTACTTTGCTCTGCTCGTCTGCCGTCATGATGTGCGGAGGCTTGGTTCCGATTATGCCTCTGAGATATCCTTTTTCTCCTCGTAGGAGAATTCTCTGTCCAGGCATTATGTTGTTGGTTATTCCGCCTAGCGTGTCAAAACGGAGGAAGCCGTCTTCCTCCACGAAGGTTACAATGAAACCCACTTCGTCCATGTGGGCCGAAAGCATGATTTTTGGGTAACCTTCTTTCCCTTGGTGATGAAAGAATATGTTTCCGAGCTTGTCGATGCGTGTCTCATCAGCGTATTCTTCTAGTTCTTCTTTGAGAATAGTCGCTACGTCCTCCTCATTTCCAGAAGGCCCGAACGCGTTTGACAGCTCTTTCAGAAGTTCGATTGATCTCTGCAAGACAACCATCGATCTCCTCTTAGCGTTCTTTCAAGTTAAATCTTACTAGAACAAGCCGCCGGAATTGCTGCCTCCTGAAAAATAATCGCAATTAATCCTTTAGAAGACAACATAGTACTTACCGTACGATGCAGGCGACTAGCGCAAACGGTCAGTTAATGTTTATATACCACTGAACGTGGACTGACATGGCAGACTTAGGTTAAGCAGGAAGTTGACTTAAAGTGCCCATATGTCCAAAATGTGGAGCTACAGTGCCCGAAGGCGCAATCGCCTGTGGCAACTGTGGAACAGAATTAAACCTCGCGCAGACAAGTCCCGCGTCATTTCAATCCATCTCTACAAATTCGACGACGTGGCGGGCACGCGAGACCAGCCTCTTATCAGCGCGTCTAGATAAGGCTCTTCGAAGAACTGAATTGTTAAGTTACGCAGTAATCGGTTTGGCCGCAGCCATACTGGTTATCATCATCATACTGTCTTTCTAACGTTACAAAAATGGGCCAAAACAGAAAATGTTGAAAGTCAAGAAGGAAAAAAAATGGAGAACCCGTCAGAAGATACCGTAAAAAGGGTAGAGCGGATGAACAGAATACTCATGTTAGCAGTCGGTATCGAAGTCCTCATTTTACTTCTCGTCCTGTAGACGGATCGCATGAGAAGTCGACAAATGCTGCTTGCGATTGGAACACAAATCGCGTTCGTTCGCTTCCATAGTGGTGCTACTCAAGAACTATCTTCAGCAGAGATGGTTTGTCCCTTGCCGTAATCAATTTCAAAATCGTTTTCCATGCCTAGCGCATGCGCTCGTTTCAATCTGTCGTCTTTTTGTTAGGATCTTGATCTAAAGTGTCTTTATGCCTTTTGGTAAAAGCTTAATCACATAAAACGCGTACACGAGATAATGATTTCCCAAATCAACTCGCTATATTCATTCACGCTGCTCTAGTCCAGGCGTCCTTCTCAGTGAATTTGTCCACTTTCGTTTCTTCGTGGCTTGATAGAGAGTTTCAATGGTTTTTTGAAATAGCTCTCTTTCTTTCGTAAGCATTTCAACGTGATCTTCGAGTCCGTCCTTTTTGACACGAAGGGTGTTTGTCTCTTGTTGAAGTTGCCAGATTTTTTGTTTGGAAACCTTTGTGTCTTTTCTTAACTCTGCAATCTCTTTTCGAAGGGTCTCCATCTCGCCAGTCAGGATGTTCATATACGCTTTTAACTCGTCATGCTGTTTCTGCAACTC
>DASPTR010000117.1:0-2489 GCA_035623315.1 Candidatus Acidiferrum sp.
AAACGGAACAAAGTTCACCGGCTAAAACTGTCGACGCCCTCACGGTGAGGCTCGCCTAATATGCAATGATGATCTAGAGACGTGCCGTGCACAAAAATCATCCAAATGTGTAAATTATAAGGGGAAAGGACAACCGTGCGCACGGCACATCTATGTTATGCTAGTGATACAAGTAGATTTAAGCTTTGTCGAAGTGATGTAAAAAGAGTTAGCATAGAATGCCCATGCCGTTGGTTTCTGCGGTTTCAAACTATTCATTCTGGCACATGCAATTGACGTCAATTAGCGCGCGCATCTCATGTTGTTCTTGAAACGAGAGTCCTAAGATCGCCAATTGTCCAGAATGCGGAACCCCAATGAAGATACGCAATGGAAAAGACAAATACTAATGCTAAAGCAGCACTTGCCCAGTCATATCAGTTTGCCACCCTGATAAGCCCTCCTTCAAAAAGATAACCAATAACGCCAACCTCTTTTGAAATCGAGAAACATGTTCAGCATGAGCGCTGAATGATAATCCAACCTGAATCAAGACTGCCGGTAATATCCAACATGTCGTTCGCCTGCAAAAGCTCTCGGCCCATCATCCCTATTCTCTCAGGTTCTCGCTAAGGCTTGAAGCAGCTGAGGGGAGAAAGGAGAGATTCGAGGAGAAAAGTGTCCTTCAACTCTTCTGGGCCTTCTGCGAGCCGCCTTTCTTGAGAATAGGGTGTTGCCGACTTATTCACAACCTCCGAACCTCAGTATGGTCTGCGAATTATTAAGGCGTTTTTCAGAATTATACCCAATTCTATTCCAAATCTAACCGCTGAAAACTCAAGGACGAAAAGGGACCACGTCTGTAACGCCGTTTATCGAGAACTGCACTGCGGGCGCTATGTTAACTCATGATTGGCCGTATCTTCAACTGCTTTTCGGAGTCTCTGGTTGTTTCCCTGTCATAAACTCGATGTCAATACGACCGAACATGGTGTCAGCTAGTCTTTCATCTTTGATCCTGGCTGTCGCTTGTTCTGGATTCTTCTCCAAATGTCTAATCATGCATTTGATGGCCTCCCTCTTCTCCTCAAGGGTTTCGAGAAAAGTCACCGTGCCTGAGAATTGAACCGTTTCGAACAAGTGGTTGCATTTGCCACTGAGATAACCAAGATCGTTAAGGGCTTGGCCCCAGATCTTGTTATTCACCTTCAGAAACTCGATTTTCTTTCCTTCCTTGGCACAGTGAAAGTAGATGCAATTGCGTTCCCTGTCAAAGCCATAGCTTAACGTCACTAGATATGGAGAGTTGTTCATGCACATCGCGATCGTAACAAACTTTGTCGATTCAAGGATGCCTTTCATCTTTTCCATATCTGTGATCTGCTTATCCTTGCGTCGCATATGAAATGACATGGATTCAACCATTCATTAATCTCATTATAAGTTTTGTGTCTATGCACACCCGACAGTTTATCTAAGCTGAAGTTCCTAGCTGTGATGCGACAAAAACCCGCAAAATTCTTAAGAATAAACGGTAACAATTACGTTAAATGTTCTCCCAGTGGTGCTGATTAATGGTTTTCCTTTTTTCCAGTTGGGTGATTTCCGGCGACATTGACAAACACGAAATGATAATGAAGAAACTGATTCCGCACTACAACAAGATCGAAGAACTCAAGTCACACAGGTATTTCGGCCACTTTGCAGGTCAAGACTTGAGTCCATGGGGCGGGCGCTTCGAAATGTTCGAATTTGACAACTATGCAGCTCTTGAAAGTTTTTTCAAGAAGTTCAACAAGAACAAGGAAGGAACGCGCCTCCTCAACGAGGCCATGGCCCTCACAAATCCCGCCACGGTACGCTTCTTTCTCGTCTCAGAAAGAAACCGTGAACTCTGGCTAGAACGAAAATAGCCCGCACTTATACCAAGTTAATCTTCAAAATGTGACGCGTGTTCTTAGCTTCAGCCGAGTTTACCGAAGACTATAACATTTTAGCGAGTTCGACGCCTATTTGCTTGAACCGTTCCTCTGCGGTTTCTTCGAGTTCTCCTTCCCTGCCCTTTACGATGGCTGACGCATGGGGTTTCACGATTGCAAATCCCAAAGTCTTCAGTTTCCTCTCAATCTTTCCTGCGGCATCTCCAGCCAACCTGCTCTTCATCTTCGTGTCAAATGCAAAAGCCTTTTTGCCGCTCAAGCCTTCCACGCCCTTCAACCGCTCAAGAAATTCTCTCATAGGCTTCGATATGTTCCAAGCGTGAACGGGACTACCTACGCACAACAAATCAACCTTACCCATATCGTCGAGCTTTACCGCGTCAACCTTAACGACGCTAACGTCAACATCGCCGCTCTTTAGACCCGTAGCCAAAGCCATCGCAACCTTCTCCGTATTACCGTACACGCTATGGTAAACAATTAGCGCGTTGACCAAGCTTTATCACTGCTATCACGTGAGAAACATCTGGCGGTTTATAACATCACCGCACACGAAAAACTCATCGCAAC
>DASPTR010000118.1:0-18850 GCA_035623315.1 Candidatus Acidiferrum sp.
GCCCTCGCCGAATTTGAAGAACCCAACCAGTGGGCATGGCTCCCTCTATCGGTCAGCTCTCCTCAATATTACTCAGGAGACAGCGTGCACATCCTCAACCAGACTCATCCTGTAATGTACGATCTCTCAGACGCTGAACTCAGCAACTGGGGCATGTCCTACCACAATTACTTCAACAGTTGTGACATTGCCTACCAAGCGCTAGCGAACGGCGTCGAAGCAGGATATCCTATCACATTAGCCGCAAACTACGGCTATGGTCGAATAGTGATAACACAGCAGGACCCAGACTATCACCTGTACTATGACGACCAAGAAGGCGCTGCGAAGCTACTCACAAACATGATCGAATGGGCCAACGTGTACTTCGAGCATGATTTGAGCGTTTCACTGAATGCACCAACGTTCGCCAAGACTGGAGAACCCGTACAACTGAACGCAACCGTCCAGAATCGAGGTCTGAACGACGAAACAAACGTGGAACTACAGATGCTCATTGACGACTCCATCGTCGAATCGACGACAATTCCCGACCTTCCGATAGGAGCAGATTACAGTTTGAGTTATTTGTGGACTCCGCTCGTTGACGGTGTGTACAACGTCACCGCCTACTCCTCTCCAGTTCAAGGTGAAGTTGACCTCAAAAATAACGTCGCGGTGCGAATGGTCACCGCTGCGAAGCCTCTGATCAACCCCGCAGAAGGAGAATATGCTAATTACACGATTCTCGAATCGACAAACAGCATGGAAATCATAAACGGCCAATGGAACTTTACCTACATAGGATACGTTTCCCCCGACGAGATAAACGTCACATTATCCGAGTTCGAACAGGATAGTACCAGTGGCAACAATTACACTCAGGTCGGATGGATGATCGTCAACGTTTTCACGAGAATGGTCGTGGAGGACAGCGGCATTTACTGGACTGGAATGTGGTTTCCAGGCTGGATAGAAACGAACATCACACGTGGCTCGACTATAAACCTGTTGTCGGGCAATGCCACCATCGAGGACAACGAAGTGCTCTACGTGCGTGGACGCGCGTTAGACTGCTGGAAAGTGCAGGTCGAGTCAGTGGGCTACGCTTATTCATTCTATTATGACAAGAGTTCATGCCTCTGGATAGCCATGACGATAACCCTGAGCAACGGACCTGCGAGCATGAATGTGGACTTGACTTTAACAGACACTAACGTTCCAATTGGATTCACGTTTGCGCATGATCTTGCAGTGACCTTGAGCGCCTCTTCGTCGGTTGAGTTGAACCAGAGCACCATCATCAACGCAACAGCATACAATACAGGACTGAACGACGAGTCAAACGTTGAACTAGAAATATTAATCAATGACACGGTAGTTGACCAGCTCACGATCAACAAGCTTCCGGCGAACCAGTTCAATTCTCTCATTTACTATTGGACTCCAAACCGCACAGGAACATACAACATCACGGCTTACGCTGTACCCGTTTCAGGAGAAGAGTACACGTCAAACAACGTCGTGACGACAAACTCCATCGTGTTCTTCTACTATCAAGTGTATATTAGCCCAACCTGGGTTGGCGACGGAATTGCCATGGGTTGGCATGGAGACGATGTCAGCTGGACCCTTGGATTGCCTTTTGAGTTTCCATTCTACGGGGTCAATTATGGCACGATCTACGTCTCAAGCAACGGCCTGATATCCTTCCTTGGACCTGACAACAGTTGGGGAGGCGGCATGCCTGCTTTGTCTCAGAAGCTGGCAATAGCTCCTGCATGGATGGACTGGACCACTAATGCTCCCTACGATATCTACATTTGGGAGAACTCCACGCAGGTTGACATAATATGGTACGTTCAAAGCTATTCAGATCCAACGATCACTGCAAACTTTGAAGCCATCCTGAGGAATGACGGCGTCATTCAGCTGGACTACGGCGACAACAACGGTACGGTCTCAGCGACAGTGGGCATCTCAAACGGAATAGGCCACATGATTGCCGAGTATTTGACGAGCCTGAACCACATCCAAACCGAAATATTCGCTCCCTTTATTCCCCGTGACGTCGCCATATCGAGCGTCTCAGCTTCTCCCGACAAAGTGCTAACCGGAGACTCCGTCAACGTCACCGTGGTAGCCGCAAATAACGGCGCGAACAGCGAGAGTTTCGGAGTGACAGCCTACGCTTCTTCGTCTAATTCCACCAGGATCTACTTTGACCCAACATACTCGGAATTCAACGTGAACAATGTTTCGGTTGGCTACAGGTTTAACGAGACGTTGATGGTCAAGAACGTTCAAGACATGACCGCCTGGCAGGTCCGCATGTTCTACGATGACAGCATCGTCAACGTGACCCGCTGGTTTGAGCCAACATGGGATCCCAGCTGCGTCTTTTACGGACAAACCACTTTACCCCTGCCCCAACCGCCAGAATACGAATACAACCATTACGGACCAGCAAACGGGTCAGCGTTAGTGGCATCTGAACTGTTTCCATGGCCGCCTGCGAACCAGCAACACTCATTTACCGGTAGCGGAAAACTCTGCATATTCGAGTTCGAAGTACTTGCCGCCCCGCCTGGAAATCAGAGCTATTCCTGCGACCTTAACGTTAACAACCCCGACACGGGCTGGATAGACTCACAAGAGAACTGGTACACCTTCGACGTGTATCAAAACGGATACTATTGGCTAGGCACAGGACCAACCCCACCGCCACCAGCTCAGGCCCAATATCTAATCGGGACAACAAATGTCGTCAACCTTGCGCCAGATTCAACGGTATCCTTGACGTTCGTTTGGAACACCACAGAGGTGCAACCTCACAGCTATGTCATATGGGCAGAAGCAGATGTTCTCCCAGGCGAGATTAATACAGACAACAATGTGCTCTATGACGGAACCGTGGAAGTAGCAAAGGCTCCAACTGCCTCGTTTAGTTACTCGCGGGTGGGAGAACTTTTCACCTTCGACGCGTCATCGTCGACGCCTGGCAGCGGCCACATATTGAGTTACGCTTGGGATTTCGGTGATGGCAACACGACCACAACGGGTGACCCGATTATTACTCACATGTATTCGCCGAATCCAAGCTATAACGTGACGCTGACTATCGAGAATTCTGATGGTTTCAACGGCACCACACGCCAGCTTATCGTCGCATTCCAGCATGATGTCGCGGTGATCAACGTTGCACCTTACAGCAGTTGGGTTTACCAGTCACATTCCATCATGATTAACGCTACGATTGCGAACTTCGGAGATTACTCCGAGAACGTGACTGTAGACCTTTACTATAACGTGACTGCAGGCCTGAAAATCGACACAGAGACAGCTGTGTTGGCACCGAATGAAAGCCAGACCTTGACCTTCACGTGGAACACGACAAGCGTCCCCGCAAACCAAAAATACAATATGACAGCCGTTGCAACGATAGCCATAGACGATGTACCAGCAAACAACATTTTGACGGGCGAAAGTGTGAACGTCAGGTTGTTAGGCGACGTGAACGGTGACGGCAAAATCGACATAAGAGACATATCAACGGTCGCAAAAGCCTTCGGAGCAGTCGGACCTGACTATAAGTATCATGGTTCACAGGCCAGCCCAAACTGGAACTCTGACGCTGACCTCAACTTAGACAATAGGATTGACATCAGAGACGTCTCAATAGTCGCAAGGGGATTCGGAACGGGTCATCCCGCGTAGGACGCTTGTCGCATATCCAACTCAAAAATCCATCAAATCACTTCGACCAAGTTAGCGGTTTGATCAGCGAAACTTGAAATGCCAAGTTCAATATTCTATACAGACAGGTGCAGAAATTTTAGATCTAGACGCACGCGCCAAAGCCCGCTTTCGAGTGGCCGGATTAAACTGTTCCGGTGAATTTGTAATCGTGTCACTGGTGGAATGAAGTGGTGAAAATGTGAAATAGATTATGTTGTTTGGCAGTGATCCTTCAAATCTTGGATACGAAGAATTGTAAATCATGTTCCAGCTCGCTGAGAATTCAATATCGTATACACCAGCTTGAGCAAAGTTTACGGTGATTGGAGAAGTGCCGTATTGAAATGTTAACGTTCCTCCGCATTTAGTCGAGAAGGTCAACGTTCGAGACGTGAGGTTTATCCGAAATATTAGAGGATCTATGTCGTAAGTATATTCATATTGTAGCTCTTCTAATGGAAAGGAGATCGTGGTGTTATGAGGAACTATGCCCATCATGACCATCAGTTCCTCAGCCTCGGCCGTAGCGTTTGCGTCATTTTTGAATTCGCCGTATCCTCCAAAACTTGAAAAACTGAATAGGTTAGCGGTGCTATTGAAAAGCCCTGCTGTTGGTGTCAAAAGAAGCTCCCATGCGGGTTGCGTTTCGATAGTTCCGTAAAGCATGTTTTGTAGATCGAGCTGATAGTTGATGTCCAGCTGCAAATAAAAGCCCATAAGTGTCTGCCACGCGGCTAACGTGTTTTCCAATCTGCTTTGATTGTTTCCACCGCCTTCGATGCCTGAAGCATGAACCACGCTGAAAGTTGACTTTCCATTTGGCTGTAGCCATTGCGGGCTATTCCATTCTTTGCTCAAGAAACGATTGCAAATGTCCTCTATCACGTATGACCAGTTGCCGAGATTTGGATAATAATACTTTAGTAAGCCGACGATTTTGAAAAAGAAACCTGCTTCGCACTCATACAGTACGTCAGTGGGTGTGTATTGGAAGAATTGATAGGCGGAATTCCAGTGTGTAGAACAGAGATAACTCCACCAATAAACTGCCTTGTTTAAGGCATCGGAGACGTTTAACATTGCATAGAAAATCAGGTAACAATCTATCGTAGAAGCACATTCGTCGTAGTACCTGTTAGTCTCCGTTAGCCCTGTTCCGTCAGGATATATGTATAAAGGCAAACCGAAATGTGGTCCTGTTGAAACGCTGTAGTTTACGGCAGAGTCAAATTGATCATAAGCTGCGGTGATATTCCATTTGGCAGTTATCGAGCTGTTGTATGATTGTGCCCAGGAACTGTTTGCATACCAGTAGCCAAAAAGTGCCCATTTATCTTCTGGAGAGAATACAGGCGTGTATCCTCCAGTGCCTTCGGTGTTTGGAAGGCTTCCACACATGGTGAAGTTGCCCAATGCATCATTGATTGCTTGTCGCTGCTCTATGTTTAGTTTCTTGCAGATTGCACTGTATCTCAGGATGTCTGACCAGTCATTCGCGCTGTCCAGATTGCTAATCATAGTAGCCAAATCTGACGTAGTCGCGTGAGACAAGACTACTTGAGTGTATTCGTCTACCTGACTCCAGTTGCCGTTGACAACTTGTGCAGCTTCTAAGGCTGCTATGGCAGAACCAAGATTTTCAAATGGTGTATTCCAAGCCCCAGAAGTGCTGTTATACGAGTATACCTTGAGATACCTAATGCCCGTTGTGCCATTTATCGATGAATTACTGTTCCACACCCAAAACTGGAATTGCAGAATACTCGGATCGGATGGGAGCGACACGGTGAAGTTTGCCCATGTAGCTGTACCATTTAACGCGTCTGAAGAGCTAGTTGTCGTTCCCGTAGTATTAGTAGATAGACTTGCTTTAACTAGTCCGTTTGAATCCGTGACGTTGAAAGCAAAGAGGTTGATTTGGCCTGCCCATGTGGCGTTTGTTCCACCTGTACTGTTCAAGATCCAGAAGTCCTGTATTGTAGGAGGACGGTTTGGAGTGACCACGTGAGAACGCGGAATGGTGTAGATTATCAATATGCTGGCTAGAACCAAGGAAACCAGTATGATGGTTACCCTTAGTTTTGTCAAGTGATTTCTTATTCCCTTCATTTCCTCTGCCAACTGGTAGCTAGTGCGCGCTACCTCATCAGTCATGGAAGCCTGCAAGAGGATAAAAGTGATTGCATGAGAGTTTCAAGTCTACTATGGACAGCTGTAGCGCGCGTGCAGGTCTAAAGTTCATTCGGTCTGTTCTTTGATGCTGTAAGCATTTGAGGATGAACACAGAACATCAAGTTTCTTAGAAACTTCGGGTTTTTGGAGGAGTCTCTTGGACAGTTTCTATTTCACCAACGTTTATATCGCTGCTTCTATGAGTATAGTTTAGTGATGCAACATGCCTCAAATCACGTGTCCAAATTGTGGAACGACGATAAACTTGGAAAATCGAAGGGCCTTGGACTTCAAGCTGATTAGGAGTGCAACTGACAAGACTCCGAGGACGTTTACGGAGTTGCTGCACATAACGAAGCTGTCTAGGAAGACGTTGAACCTGAGACTCAAAGAGTTGTGCGCCGAGGGGATTCTACTGAAGAATGATGGCATGTACAGCTCAAATGGAGCATCAGAATTTGGGAATAATGGGGGGAACATTATGAACAATTTGTCAAGAGTATTTTCCAATAAGAAAATGACGACAGGTTTGATGCTGGTTGCGGTATTAGCGTGCTTTTCGGCTTCAGGATACGTTATGGCCATGATGATTGCGCCTACGACTTACGTTCAACCCGAATTGAAACCCGCTGCACTGGGTACATTTACTGTGGCCCTCAACATCACCAACGTGAGCGATCTTTACGGTTGGCAAGCAGCTATCTCGTTTAACCCGAACCAGATGAGCTTGCAAGTTACCCGGCCTGGAAACTTCATGAGCGTGGACTTTCCATACTTCGTTGCTTCGATGCCAAGCGACGATTTCCTGCTGCTCGGCGCGACTCTCAAAGGAAACGCAGCTGGAGTGTCAGGGAGCGGAACTTTGGCTACTATTGTCTTCGAATATTACGTTGCAGGCTACACGCCACCATCAATCGTAAATGAAAAAGCAGGCTTTAGCACCTTCCTCGAAGACTCTTCACTGTCCACGATTCCTGGTGGACAGACGTTATTGACGCTGAACGTTGTAGGCTGAGGAGAGACTCCAGTCTTTTCCTCAGCATCTCCCTTCTTTTTATAGCTTGAAACACAATTACTGGCGCTTTGTTTCTGGGCTTTTCACGTTCTTTTTCTGAAGGCAATGGGACTTTTGGTATTTTCTTGGCTTTGCGAAGATCTTATGCTAGGATCCGTTTTCGACGGTCTGCTCTTATTTTGATGAACAAAACAAGTGTTGTGACAGTGAATAAAGCTAGAGTGTCTGTGAATGCTGGTTCTGGGATTGTTACTGCTATTTCATGGTTTGAGTTGTTAAATGTGAAGTAAACGTAGTCTGTGGTGTCGTTTGTGGTCTTTAGTTGCACAGCGTTTACCTGGTTCCAGTCTACGAGGACGTGGTAGCCTGAAGTGTTCAGGACTGTTCTTGGAATAATCAGCAGGCAGAAGCCAGATGTCTGATTTTCCTCTTCGGATTGAGTGATTGATAATAGGATGAGTTGTTGTCCGTGTTGGATGTTTTGAATCGACGAGTTGGGCCAAGTTAGATATTCGAGGTTTGACACGGTGAAGTTGCTGATCACGTCTACGTGGCTGATGGTTCCTGTTGGATATGGAAGATAGACTGGGAAGTCGGTGAATTCGCCCATGAGAGGGTAATGATCCTCGTTGCAACTGTTGAATGTCAGGGGGGAATCAGCTATTCCGTCGCTGCCTGTCTCATTCTGGAAGGTGCCGCTTTGAAAGTCTGTGTTGTTTTGGTCACTCCAGTAGTTGCCGCCTCCAGGGTAGCCTGTGTCCCAAATGTTCGAGTCTGTCTGTTCGAAGAAGAAAACTTGAGGGTGGTTGTCGATGAAATTGTTGTGACAGATCGTGTTGTTGGCTGACGTATCTATTTCTAGTCCCCACCCGTTATCTTCTATGTTGTTTTCTGCTATCTCGTTCTCGTTTGAGGATCCGTAGAGTGCCACGCCGTGACTGCTGTTTGACACGTTGTTTCCTAGTATTGTGTTGTTTGAAGAGGAGATGAGCTCCACGCTGAATTCGTTGCTTGTGAGATTGTTTCCAGAGATGTCAGTTTCGTTGCAAGCTGCGAGCAGGATGCCTGCGTGTTGGCTTTCGGTTACGTTGTTTTCGAGTATGCTGTTGCCGTTTGAAGAGGTGTACAGTCCGATGCCGTAGCCGTTGTTTGAGAAGTTGTTTTCAGTTATGACATTGTACGTTGAGGATACGGCGCACACGCCGAATTGGTCATTCACTATGACGTTGCTTGAGATGCTGCAGTTGCTAACGTTGTTCAATTCTACTCCGCTGTTAGCCCATGTTGGCCCACTGTCCTCAAGCATGAAACCTGTTACTGAGACGTTGTCTGTTGACAGAGTGATTACGCTTCCCTGATGGTTTCCGTTAACGATCGTAGTTTCCTGTGATTCTCCAACGAGTGAAATGGATTTGTTAACGAGGATGTTTCCTTCGTATATGCCTGCCCTGACAAAGACCGTGTCTCCCGAGTCTGCATTGTTTATGGCCTCTTGAATCGTGTGGAAGTCATCTGGAACGATGATGGTCGAGTTCTTTGTTTGAGCAAATTGAATCTGTGCAGTCTGACCGAACACTAGGATTAAACTCACTAACACTCCTAAGATTATTACCAAAATCATTACCGACGCCAGTCTCATCTACATCTTCCTACTCCCAATGAAAGACAATTTTGCAGAGGCATAACTCTTTCGAATGGCACTTCTGATCCAGTTTCATTCGGGTTGATCACCTGACTTTTCTTTTAGCTGATTTTTCGGGGAAAAATACTCTGGTTTTTGGAGGAGTTCGCGTCAGCTCACCTTGTATTGAACAAACTGAAGCGTTATCCATAAATATAGAGCAGCTAGGTTTAGATTTGAGAGTTCAAAGTGTCTGTAGAGAGCTTGGGTAGAACCAGGGCGCGGATGCTTGCGAAAATTTTGGTCGTCATCATAGTTTTGGCTGTCAACGTCGCTTGCGTCTTGACTATTTTTTCGCTCGTCAATTCGGGGACGATGACCGCACCTATCTACGTCACGAATCTTACGTACGTGAATAATGACCATCCTTCTTCGACGTATGTTTCGATTGCGGGAATGGTTGTGAACCCAAGTTCATTGGCGGCAAACAACGTGACTGTGCTTCTTGACGTTTACGATCAATACGTTGTCCCACCAGTAGGGTCAAACAATACATATCTAGGCACAGTTGACGCACGCTCATCGGTGAGTTTCAAGACTAATGTTTCGTATTCAGGCTATTCAGCTGACTTCGATAATGGATATTACTGGGTAGATTACGGTTTAACGCTTGGTAGCAGGTTCGATTTTGGATTTGGGTTTTTTATCATAGTGATTCCGATGGTCGTTCTTTTGCCTATTCTAGATCTTTATTCCGGGTACAAGCTTGGCCTATTTGGGTGGATCAAAGCTAGGAAAAAACTTGTCGTGACAACTGTCGTGTGGGCGGGTGTTATTGCACTTCTTGTAAGCTTACGTTTCTGGTTATTCTACGCTGGCAATCCGGCGATCAGTCTGAGCAATTCTCTTGATGTGTATCCGCAAGTGTATTTTTGGGATTGGATTCTAGTCTTCATCCTTAGCATTGTTGCCGGCGCATTCGTTGCAGACTTGGCAATTGCAGTTTACAGTTTTGTGACTACACTGATACTGTCTTCAATTTTCGAGTTTTTGTTTGGAAGTTTTTATGCGTGGTTTGACATGGGCTATGGCAAGTCTTTTTCAATTATCATTCCAGGCTTGAGTTTTAATTCGTATTTGCAGTCAGTGTTGCAAGACGTGCTCTTAGTTATTTTGCATATGATTAACCTGGCGATTCCGTGTTTCTGTGCCTTGGGCGTTTTCATAGGCGTATTTCTTAGAAGCTATTTTGATCCGTCAATTGATGTATAACCGCCTTTAGCATGCGCCTGCCATCAGTGCGCATGTGGCTGCGGTGAGAAGTTTGATTCGTCCTGTTGCAGGTTTGATAATTTCTTGGTTTGAATCTTGGCAACTTTTTTTGAATGTGTGGCCGGTTTACCTTCGCAAAAGGTTAAATCCTTTTGGAAGCAAGTTTTAGATGGTTAGTCCTTATGTCAGTGTTCAAAGAAGAATGGTTTTGGCTGATAGTTATCTTCGCGACTGTCATTCTAACTGTTCCTTTTGTGGTTATCTACGTTGTTCTTCTTCTGCCTCCTATTTGGGGGCCTGCATTTTTTACGGTTGCTTTGGTCATTGTTTGGGCGGTCGTGAGTGGCTACAAAGATTGGGTTACTGCAAAACACAAAGAGGAAAAAGAAAAGATCCAGATGCAGCAGCAATGAGTCTAGCTTGGGGCTTTTTTGCTTCCCATGAACAGTATGGGCAGTGCTATTGCAATAGAAGTTAGGAACAGCATTGTTTCTGCAGGTTGAATCTGGAATCTTATATAATTCGGAATGTTCACTTGGGTCAGTACTAGGTAGTTTATCAGAGTGTAGATTCCTCCGCACGATATGACAGTGGCCGCGGACTTGGTGTATGAAACGTTCATTATTTGTTTCATGCCGGCTATGAGTATCACGGCAGCCCACAAGTTTGTCAGCAGGAAAACTAGCAGGGACCATTGTGTCTGGTAAGGATTGCTGGCGAAGATGAAAGGGGTGAAAACTTGCAGGGCTACAGGGGCATAGGCAAATCCCGTGAGCGTTGCCACGCTTGCTAGGCTGGCTTTGTTTCCGAACAGGTTGACCGCCACGAGGAAGAGCACGAGCGATAGTATCACCCACTTCAGTATTCCGAGGCCCATTAGAATTACGGGTGTTTGCACGATCGAAGTGTCGAGTCCTAATCTGTTTGTGTACAGTATTTGGAAAGGCACCACGGCGTTTGCTGCTCCAGTTATCTTCGTTACGTTGAAGGCGAAGATGCCGTTCCCTATTCCGCTTAGAAGATTAGCGAAGAGTATCACGATCGCTCCTTCCCTCACTGGGCTTTCCTGCGCGAAGTGTTCGAAGATTTGTGAGCTGGCTCTCATTGAATCAAGCATTTTGCCCATAAGGGTCTGGTTAAACTTCTTTGGTTCTTCGTACATTAGAGCTGCGCCTATGAACGCCAGGATTGATCCTATGATGAATCCGCCGCCGTAAAGCAGTGTTACTGCCGTCAACACGATTATCAGAAATGAAAAGAGTTGCGCGTTTCTGGCGCTTTCGTACAGGGTCATTGCCAAATATATGATTATGGTTGCTAGAACCGCCCCTACTGCGAGTGAGGTGCTGCCGCTGTAGTCTCGTATTCCGAACGCGATTCTGAACCAAAACGGTGAGGAGTTTTGCAGGAGGGCGTCGATCGATTGGGTTGAGCTTGAAAGCACTATGGGGCCACCGTTCATCGCTATCAGAATTATGTTTAAGAGTATGAGGATGCCACCTGCGAGTGACGCAATCGCGAAAGTGTTCTTTTGTCTCTCCATTTCTCTCACCCTGTAACGACTTTGGATTGGTCCATCTTTAAGCCAGGGACTAACCCACGTCTTCTTTCTGCATAAGCCTTTCTAATCGGTAGCAGGCATACGATCTCTACTAACGCTGCAGCCAATGTCAAGAACCAGCCCGTTGAAGGTCCCCATGTTGCCAATGACTGTCCATACCAGGGAGAGTCCTTAATATCCAATGTTAGCGAGCCTGAAAAACCTGCAACGTTGTTGTACATCTGTAGAGGCGCCAGCAACAATACAGCTACTGCCAACACTCCTATCAAGTACGCGTACCTTTCAACTGGCATATTTCTCGTAATAACCATTATCGTCAGAAACGTCATCATGATCGCCAGCACAAAGCCAGTTATGACCAGGGCCAGCGTCAGGTTAGTGTCGTTTGCAATCTGATTTGCTTGTTGTGCCACGGTTAAGTTGGCAACGCTGAAAATGAACGCGGTCGTTAGATTCCCGTCTAGTCTGTCTGCATTTAAAGGTTGGAATATGGGGTCCAAGTATGCCGTCGCATTCGTGATGCCGAACGACGCTGCGTTTGCCGTTCCATCCGTCGCGTTGGTCGTAGCCACGTTCAACGTTCGGAACAAACCCGCGTTTATGCTCATCGTTGAGTTTGACAACATTTGTAGCTCGGGTGAAGTATTCGTGCTCCACCATGGTTCAAAAATCGCTATGGCAACGAGCAAGACTGCTAAAATGGCTAGTAAGAGAGGTATCGGTTTTCTTGTTAAGTTTCCTATGTTCTTTCTCATGCTAACAACTCCAATCTTCATTTTCTTGAGGATCTAACCTTAGGTTTTTTCGGAGTATAGGTGACATGCGACGTATCTGTCTTTTCCGACGTTGGTCAATTTTGGCTCTGTGATTCGACAGATGTCTCCGATGTACTGGGGGCATCTCGTGTGGAACCTGCATCCTGATGGGGGATTTATGGGGCTCGGGATTTCGCCTTTGATTACGACTTCGGCGCGTTTTGATTCTGGGTCTGGAACGGGCACGGCGGCCATGAGCGCTCGAGTATAGGGGTGCATTGGTTCGTAAATTATGTCTTCTGTGTATCCTCTTTCCATTATTTTCCCAAGATACATTACTGCGAGTCTGTTACACAGATGTCTCGCGAGGGCAAGGTCATGCGTGACGTATAGGAATGCGACGTTGTGTTTTTCCATCAGCTCAACCATGAGGTTCAGCACTTCTGCTCTGATGGAAACGTCGAGCATGGATACCGGTTCGTCTGCCACGATGAAGTCAGGCTTGAGGACAAGCGCTCTTGCCACAGCGATCCTTTGTCGTTGTCCTCCGCTTACTTCATGCGGAAACCTGGAAATGAATTCTTCCGGAGGCGTCAACTGAACTTCATCTAGCGCTGCAGCGACTTTTTCTTGGACTTCTCGTTCATTCTTGCATGCTTTTTGGACGTGTAAGGGTTCACTGATTATGCTTCCTATTGTCATTCTGGGGTTCAGCGATTCGTACGGGTCTTGGAATATTATCTGCATTTTTCGCCTGTAAGACTTAAACTCTTTCGGTTTCAGGTTAGTGATGTCTTTGTCTTTGAAGAGGATTTTGCCAGCTGTGGGTTCAATCAGTTTCAGTATGAGTCGCCCTGTGGTTGTCTTTCCGCTTCCGCTCTCCCCAGCAAGGCCATAGATTTCTCGTGCGTTGATGTCAAAGCTTATTCCGTCCACGGCTTTGACGAAGAGTTTTTCTCCCCCGACCATACTCTTGACGAAGCCAGTGCGAACTGGAAACCATTTCTTCAGTTCGTTCACTTTGAGTAGCGGTTCTTCCATTTTCTCTCACCTATTTCTTGTTATGAAGATGGCATGCGACCCAATGATCTTTTTCCACCTCGATGAGGTCAGGGTCAAAATCTCGGCATATCGGCATAGCGAATTTGCATCTCTCAGCGAACTTGCATCCGACAGGAGCGTTCAAGAGGTCCGGGGGAGAACCTGGAATAGAAATTAGTCTGGTCTTCGGTGCCTTGACTCCTGGAAAGGCGCCTAACAACCCTTGTGTGTACGGATGGAGAGGGTTCTTGAATACGGCGTATATATCTCCTGTTTCCGCAAATTTTCCACCGTACATCACGGCAGCTCTTTCGCAAGTCTCAGCAATAATCGAAAGGTCATGACTTATTATTATCAACGAGAGGTTGAGCCGTTCTTTTAGTTGCCTCAAAAGTTGAAGCACTTGAGCTTGGACGATAACGTCGAGGGCCGTGCTGGGTTCATCAGCAATCATGATTTCTGGGTTGCACGATAAGGCCATGGCAATCATTGCCCTCTGTCTCATTCCTCCGCTGAACTCAAATGCGTAATGTTCAAGCCTTGAAGGGTCTATTCCGACGAGCTGGAACAGTTTTCCGGCTCTTTCAAGCGCCTCCTGCTTCTCAACGTTCGGTTCGTGTAACTGGATTGCTTCAATGATTTGATCAGAGACTTTAATGACGGGGTTCATCGCGTTCATTGCTCCCTGAAATACAAGGGAGATTCCTTTCCATCTCACTTCCTCCTTCAACTCGGCCTCGGTCAGCTTGACTATGTCTAGGTCTTTGAAGAGTATGTGACCGCCAACGATCATGGCGTTTGATGCAAGGACTCTTATTAATGAAGTTGCAATCGTGGTTTTTCCACAGCCTGATTCACCCACGAGTCCAAGGGCTTGGCCCTTTTCAACTCCAAAGGAAACGCCGTCAACAGCCTTCACGTAGCCTCTTTGAATCTTGTAGTATGTCCTCAGGTCCTCAACTTTAAGCGTAAGCATGTTCCTTGAACCTTGTCAACGGAAACTTAACACGACAGTTGGGTATAAAATCTTTTGCTTCTACGGGATAAGTTATTTATTGAGTATGTCAACTACCAATAAGTGTGTCTCTTTGAAAAGTGAATGGGTCGACAAACACGTAGAACCTTCAAAACTCTACGGTCCAATAAAGAATTTCTTCGAAGCTAAAGGTCTCAAAACCAACGAAACCTCAATCAAAGATAAACACCGGGTAGAAACGTTTCTTTCACAATCTACTTCTGCTCCTTTTGCAGTGGTTGAAATCTATGGGAATGCGAATAGGATAGTTGTTGATTTTCTCCCCGGGGGAAAAGATGAAAGAACCACAGCGACTACGATGCTCTCATCATCCCTCCTGACGATTTTTGGTGGAGGAATCCTGGTTAGAGAAGCCATGAAAAAGAGAAAGCTGATGGAGGATGTTGAGAATGAATTCTGGGCTTTCCTAGACGCATACCTTCGAGAACAAGCATGCTGAAATCTCTCAAAACCATATCCAGTGTTTATTTTTCTTTGAGGGCGCTCTATGATTTGTTCAATAGGCAAGGTGCGAATCATCTAACAAAACCTTAAATATTTCAGGAACCGAATCCTTAACAGTGGTAACATGGGACTGAGAGCGTACGTTGCGAGAAGACTAGTTTACGCAGTGATACTGATTGTCGCTGCAATGTCTTTGAATTTTGCCATCTTTTTGTTGATGCCTGGAGAGGTTGCAACGGTTTTTATTCAGCAGAGAGGGCTCTCACCACAGCTTGCTAACCAACTTATCGCAGAGTTTAACCACAATTGGGGTCTTGACCAGCCGCCTCTCACGAGGTATGCCATATACCTCAAGAACATGTTCACGTTTAATTTTGGCATTTCAATGTCAGGAAACCGTCAACCTGTAGCAGGGATGATCTTGGAAAGAATACCCTGGACACTTCTTCTGATTGGCAGCGCAACCGTCATATCGATACTTTTGGGCATAGCAACAGGCGTGGCGAGCGCGTATAAAAGAGGAACTCTGTTTGACAGTGGAAATCTTGTCACCTCCCTTATGCTAGGTACCGTGCCCGTGTTTTGGTTAGGCTTAGTCTTGGTAGTTATTTTCACCCAGACGCTCGGTTGGTTCCCAGCTTCGTTAGGTGTGCCTCCTGAATGGGCCCGATTGGGGTCGCCTCCGGTCGCTTTCAGTTTCGGGAGTTCAATGGCTTCAAGCTCAGGAAGCATACTCGCTACGGTTTCGACGAGTTCGTCGCTGGAATTTTTCGTTGGGATCCTGAGTCATGCGTTTCTCCCAGTTCTGACTCTCACGCTTTTTCTTTATGGTGGATATACGTTGTTGGCTAGAGCAACGATGATTGATGCTTTAACTGAGGATTACATCGTAACTGCCAGGGCTAAAGGCGTGAGTGAAACATCAGTTCTATTCAGGCACGCATTGAAGAACGCGTCGCTGCCTATCATCACCTCTGTAGCTTTGGCCTTTGGTTTCCTCTTTTCAGGAGCCACGATAACAGAGACGGTCTTTTCTTATCCAGGCCTGGGATACTGGATTTTCAATGCGGTCCAGCTGAAGGACTTTTTCTCGATGCAGGCAATATTTTACATAATAACCCTGATGGTCATTATAGCCAACATCTTGGCTGACTTCCTATACGGAATAGTGGATCCAAGAATCAAATATGGGTGAGCAGAATGGCTTCGAAGATGGAAGGGACAACGCATGAGCTAAAAAGGGCTTTAGGCTTCCTCAAAATTTTCTTCAAAAACAGTCGAGGCCTCGTAGGCGTAATTATTATTGTTTTTTTCACTCTTATGGCAGTCTTGGCTCCGGTCCTGACTCCTTATCAGCCATTACAGCCTTTTGTATCGGGCCTTTACGCTGCACCAACATGGCTGAAGTATCTGCCCACTTTTCTTGGCGGGATGCCAAAGCTTTCTGAAAACTTTTATCCGATCAATATCACCAGTTTCTCATCAGTCTCGGCCGGTTGGACTTTTGTAAAGAATTCCACGAACATAAGTAATCTTCAGGTGCTGAAAGGGTTTGACAACTCTAGCAGTTGTTTGGTGATAACCTTTAGCAGAAACGAAACGGGACAGAATGCGCTGAGTGGCATAAGTAATGCCACATTATATTATGATTTCTACTTTCCATATCAGGGCGCTCCGTACCAATGGGTTGCGGGCATGACTCTCATCGTAAATGGGACGTCGACTTCTACTCAAATTCAGGAGGCAGGAACCACCATCGATCCCCATACGGGACACTTTCCCATGATAAACGTCACTTTGAACTCGTTGGCGGTTATTCCGCAGATGACTCTTTCCATTGAAAGACTTTCAGACGGCGGACGATGGCAGGTATTTCCATGGCCATTGACTAATCAGAGTAATTGGCAGGGGTTGAACGGCACCAAAATCATCAATACTACCCCAACGTGGTTGTCAGTGGAATCAGATTCCTTTACCGTTAACAGCACGGCGGCCGAAGGTTCGGCGGCTGGGACAGCGGTTGCTGACGCCGAGTTCATCGCAAGTCCGGGAGCTGATGCGAATGGTTGGTACAGATACGCGTTGAACATTGGCTTTCTTGATAATCTCAATTCGACTGTTCCAGTCCAGACTTCGATCTACGTCGACAATGGATTCTTCTCTTGCGCTGGAAGAGCATTTGGTATTCTTGGAACGGATGATCAAGGAAGAGACATCTGGACTCAGCTAGTCTACGGTTCAAGAATTTCTCTAATCGTCGGGTTATTAGCTGCAGTTATCGGTGTAGCTTTGGGATTAGTCGTCGGGCTGGCTGCTGGTTTTATGGGTGGAGCTGTTGACGAAGTGCTAATGAGGTTCTCTGACCTGTTACTATGCATACCCTTCCTTCCTTTGATGATGGTGCTAGTCGAAATATTGGGTCCAAACATAGAGAACTTGATAATAATCATAGGCTTCTTGGGCTGGATGGGCTTTGCGAGGATGATACGTTCACAAGTTTTGTCCTTGAAGGAGAGACCGTTCATCGAAGCGTCAAAGTCAGTAGGCGCAGGCAGAACACACATTATAGTGAGGCACGTGCTCCCTAACGTGATGCCACTTGTTTACATTACGCTTGCATCGTCAGTACCTGGAGCCATAACTTTGGAAGCGTCGTTGGCTTTCCTCGGCTTCTATGATCCAACTCGGATGTCCTGGGGTAGGATACTGAATGGGGCTTTTTCCACAAGCGGCGCGCTCTCATGGTGGTGGGTAATCTTCCCCGGACTTTGCATAGCTTCCTTGGCAATGGCATTCATACTCTTGGGCTTTGCCTTAGACGAAGTCTTAAACCCGAAACTAAGACTCAGAAAATGAAAAGGCCTTTTCTGCTAACCTGATCCTAAAATGGCGACCGGAGAATAGTTTTCTTCTTCTTTTCACATTATGGCTCAACTTGGGAAGATATCCCTTAAGATTTCAGCACGTCCAAATCTAGTGGATTGCGTTTGTCGGACAAGATTTTGAAAACAATTTTTTCCTATGACGTATTGAAGCTCGACATGATTCGCTCGGTATATCAATGTCGACAAATGGTCTTGAATATAGCGGAAGCCTTAACTTTAGAATGCCTTTATTCCCAGTCTTGAATTACCGCGCGCTCTTAGGTGATGTTTTGCGCTTGGTTCTTATCCCTATTAAACCAATGGCAATGAATATGATGCTGACAGGTATAATCCCTATGCCGACGTACAGCAGGCTCTCGTAAGGTCTTGAGATCTGGAAGGAAGTTCTTGCATAGAAGAATTCAAAAGCCTGTGGGTCATACGTTCCGTTTTGGTATACGCGATAGTCTGGAGTGGTTCCTTCTACGGAAGTCACGTTTCCTAAGTAGGTGCCATTGAGGTTGGCGGTTCCTGCGATGAAGGTCTCTGTAAAGTTGAACCCATTCGGCAGCAATACTGATTTGTTAATTCCAGCTCCTAATGATAATGCGGTCGCGTTAAGGTAAGAAAACTGATTTGCTGTTTCATCATAAGTGAGCCAAAGTTCATACTGAGACACCGCACCAGACGGGTCCGTGATGCTCACTTCCTCATAAAGGACAGAATAGTATGCTCCGTTCAACTCTACAGTATCAAACCCCCCAAGCTGGGCCCAAAAAATGTTCCAAAGCAATTCTACCTCGATAACGTCGCCTGCAACAAAGGTTCCCGTGCGTTCCCATCCCCTAGGATTCAATGATTGACTTGCGTTCGCTGCTCCTTGAGTGACCACAGGCGTTGCATAGACATCCTTGTAGTTTGTCATCATGACCGCGGCTGAAATAAGCAGAATTAGCGCGATAGCGATAGCCCATTTCCTTATCGTTTGCAATATCCTCCAAGTTTACAAGGAATAGAGTCTCTCTTAAACCCTTTGCATACGATGATACTATTATGTCGCCTATTTTTCAGCTTTTCGCGTCAGTCCTCTGTTACTTAGTGCATTAAGGCGTATGGATGACAACTATCTCGAAATGAGCTCCTTCTTTCCGGGAAGGATGTTTCCCACGTGCAACGGTACAGCCTGCTATGCCGATTTCGCACTGATTAAGCTTCATAAAAGGCACTGAAACATTTTTCCATAAAGCTTTTAAGTTTGCGATCTTCTCATTTAGATTGCTTAAAAGGAGAAAAGGAGAGAAAAAAATGAAATTAGCAATATACATAAGCATTGCAATGATAGCTATCGCAAT
>DASPTR010000119.1:0-6117 GCA_035623315.1 Candidatus Acidiferrum sp.
GCGTCGACGTATTTTGCGAGTTGAATTGCGGCCTGTTTCCCTGCGGTCTTACGTTTAACTTCGACAACGACCAGCCTTCCATTCTTGTCCTCGCCATAGATGTCAACGAAACCCGGCTCAACCTTCTTCTCGTAGCTTATCGGGTTGAAACCTTCTTCCAAGAGCGAAGGGTTGACTAGGATCGCTTTATGCATGTCCTCCTCGCTTGCGTAGAGCGAGAATTCTCCAGAGTCCATGAGCTCAAGGGCAGACATTAGATCGACCCTTTCAAAAAATACTCTTACAGACTCTGGGGGCTTCTGTCTAACTGCGCGAATCTCCAGTAGGCCATCTTTGGTCTGAGTATGAAAAATGCATCCTGGAGGCTGCCAGTTTACCGGTTCATACCCGACAGAACGGTGAACTAGCAGAGAGCCATCCTCTTTGATGATTAGCACGCGTTCACCGGGTTCAAGCTTGGACTTTGCCCTTCCATCATAATGAACCCAACATTTTCCAACGGCAAGAAGCATTCTATGTTGAAAAAGAGCTTCCCTAGCTGCGTTCTCTGCCTTATCAATGGTCGGATTGACCAGAACCGTCAAAGGCTTGGAATTTGCCATCGCACAGTCGCCAGACAATTTATGAAGCCATGCAAGCACATAAGACTTCTGAGCTCCTATGAGCGGATGGAAAAAGAAACGCGGCATAATGCGGAGATACGATGCGACAGCCCACATCTATGATGCACGATATGAAGAGGAACAGACGGCGAAATATGCCGCCGCTCTGGAAAACCTGCAGAAACGGGAACTAGGGCTTGTTTTGGATGTCGGTTGCGGAACTGGACTGCTGTTCAGTTACATAAAGCAAACGTCAAGGAAAATCGTAGGAGTAGACATTTCCAAAAAGACTCTGTTCAAGGCGAAGGAACGTGCAAGAAACCTGGCCAACGTCGAAGTAATCCTCGCTGACGCTGACTTCATTCCGCTTCGCGAAGATATAGTTGACCGATTGTTTGCCTTTACGGTGTTACAGAATTCACCAAATCCAGCCAGAACATTAGACGAGTCTAAACGGATCTCAAAGAGTGAAGCAGATATCGTCATTACTGGATTGAAGAAAGTATTCTTGTTGGGAGATTTCCGAGACCTGCTCCAAAAAGTTGGATTGAACGTTGAGTCTTTCGTAGATGAAGAGACATTGAAGTGTTACGTTGCAATGTGCAAGAAAATGCGTCATTAGAATTGTCCAATGTCCAAACCAAACTATATTATGAGCTATAGAAGCATTCAGCAAACCAAGATTTTGAAACAGAATTTCAAGTTGGCAAACCTTTTACGATTAGAAACTTCAACCTGAAATGATTTTAAATGAGATGCGAGGGCTCGATCGTACTTCTTTTCATGGCAGTTCTGTTTCTCACAAACCTCCCTCTGAGGATAGGCTCGGCCGATGCTAATCAATTTCAGCTTTCGATAGAACCAAGCGTCGGAGGGAATACTGTTCCACCACCAGGGACTTACCTTTACAACTATGGCTCAACCGTGACTGTGTCTGCAAATCCTGATTCAGGATACGTCTTTGATTATTGGGTTGGTGAGAATGGCAACCTCATGGGAGACGCAAACCCGATTGTGGTGACGATTTATTCTAACATGACTCTTCAGCCAAACTTTGAGAATGCATCTTCCGCCAAGAGAACATTAACAATACTCGTGGGAAGCAACGGCACGACTAACCCGATGCCTGGGAATTATTCCTACGCTTATGGAGACAATGTTACAGTAACTGCGATTCCAGACTCTGGATTTCTTTTCACGCAATGGCAGGACCCGTGGGGAAATTACATGGGATCTCAGAACCCTGATCTGATAACAATGAATCGAAACTGCACCATTCAGCCAGTTTTCGAGAACTCGACAACAGCGCAAAGAACGCTAACGATAGCCTCAGCAGCAGGCGGAACTACGGATCCTCCTCCAGGTAACTACACGTACCCTTATGGCACTAACGTTACTGTCACAGCGATTCCAGACATTGGTTTCATTTTTGATACGTGGATGAACGGTCCATGGCCGATGGGCAACCAGAATCCCAACATTTTGATGATGGTTCAGAACTTTTCCCTCCAACCTGTTTTTGAAAATGCGTCAACAGCACAAAGAACACTTACGATAGATGCTGCTCAAGGCGGAACGACCGACCCACCGCCGGGAAATTACACTTACGCCTATGGTCAGAACGTTTCGATAAAGGCGATTCCGGACACAGGCTACATTTTCACTCAGTGGATAGATCCTTGGGGTCACTTCCAAGGATTTCAAAACCCCGATGTCCAAATAATGAATTGGAATTATACGATTCAACCTGTTTTTGAGAATGCATCAACCGCACAGCGAACATTGACCATAATTGCAGATTCGGGAGGAACTACAAACCCGTTGCCTGGAGTCTACACGTTTGCTTACGGGGCAATTGTTACTGTCACAGCGGTTCCTGACTCAGGTTTCAATTTTGAAATGTGGACGAATAGTTTCGGCCCGATGGGAAATCAGAATCCTGATATGTTGATGATGGTTCAGAACTTTTCCCTTGAAGCAGTATTTGAGAACACATCAACTGCTCAAAGAACGCTCACCATAAACGTAGCTCAAGGTGGAACGACTGATCCTTCTGCTGGGAACTACACCTACCCCTATATGACGAATGCAATCGTGACCGCAATTCCTGACTCTGGCTACGAGTTTGACCACTGGGTCATGGGTTCTGGAAACTACTTCGGAGATCAAAATCCTCTGAACCTAACGATGAACTGGAATTTCACGATTCAAGCTATCTTCGAAAATACAACTTCTGGCACACGAACCCTGATTATATGGAGTAACAGCAACGGCACAACAGATCCGCCTCCTGGAACATACACGTACGACTACGGCGAAAACGTAACGGTTACCGCTATTCCTCAGAACGGAACTTACTTCGGCGGCTGGATGATGGATCAGGCAAGTGGCGGAATGAGCAACCCAATAACCGTAACTATGGATCGCAGCCACACTTTAGGGCCCAACTTTGTTCCAAACCCTCCTACGTCCACCGTGCAGGTGACGATTAGTCCAGCGACTGGAGGAACGACTGATCCGGCTCCTGGCACGTATACATATCTTCCTGGAAACCAAGCAGAAGTCACTGCAATCCCTGATCCTGGCTGGTGGCTTGACTACTGGTTACTTGACGGCAACAACTTTGGAAACTCAACCACCATCGAGTTTAATCTTGATGGAAATCATATGGTAAGGCCCGTCTTCGCTTCGAATTCACATCCTTCTAGCTTCATGTTGACGATGAACGAGGCAAGCGAAGGAACGACCAACCCTGCAGCTGGAACCTACACTTATGAATATGGAACGAACGTGACCATATCGGCCACCCCAAAGAATGGTCAATCCTTCGAACATTGGCTCTTCGATGGCCAGATTGAGAATTCCAACCCGATTACTTTACAGATGACACAGGATCATACGCTTCAACCAGTTTTCACTAATGGCCAAGGCGGTTCTGGACAAGGCAGCCAAAACTTCAGTTTGAACGTCCCGCCTATCTATATTCTGGTCCCTTCTCTAGTGATAATAGCATGCTGTTTCGTAGGCTACTTGGTTCCTTTGGAACTGGCTATTAGAAAAGGAAAAGTTCCGCCAAGCGTCAAGAAACCACGACTGATTCTCGCTTTGGTAAGCATACTAATCATTGCAGGTCCACTTGGGGCGACTCTTCTCATCTACCAAGGCAATCTAAGTGGAGTTCTCACTCCTTCCAACGTCAACAAGCTCAACAGTATGCTATCGAGTCAGGGTGGAATAGGGATGCCAAACGTAACAAGCTCATGGTGTAACCTCACAGCGCGTACGTTCAGCTTGCTATTCAACTTCACGAACCCAACTGCAACCGACTTGACACTGATAGGCCTTTCAGCAAACGTGACGGACCACAGCGACAGCTATCCCCTTGGGCCGATTGCGCTTGCTAGCCCTGTGACCGCTGGTTCAAACGAGACAGTGACGTTCGAAATGACTAGTATGCTGACTGAGGAAGCAGTTGCCCATCTTGAAACCACCTATGCTGGTGCAAGCAGCTTCGATGCTGATCTTTCCAGCGTGAATCTTAACTATGCGGGTATAATGCTGCAGATGAACGGAACGAGCACGATTGACAACGTATCTATACTTAGGTGATAGCATGAAAAGTTTAGTGTTGAATTTGAGAAACGTGCACGTGAACAACGTGAATTGGTTTGCGCTTGTCGGGGGTGCCTTGACAATCGTGTTGACAGTAAGTTCCATGTTCGTTCCTTGGTGGCAAATCACCATAGGTCAAACTCTGGCCAAAATCGGCTTCTCCCCAGTTAATCTATCAACGAACATCGTGGGCTATAACATAGCACTTCCTATAGTCACAGCAATAAGCTACATGTTCTTTTTGCTGTTAGTTTCCGCTGGCATTGTCCTTATCATCTACTCGATAATCCCTGGAAACCCCTACTCAAAACGCCTACTAAGCTACGCATACAAGAAGCCCTTAGGAACTTTGATCGCATTTATCCTGCTAATGCTTTTTGTAACGAATGCTGGAATAATATTTGGAATGATGGCAGGATCTTCAGGCATGTCGGGAGCAGACCTGAACTTTCCGTGGGTGGGCGCAAAAACGTTGCAGCTGCCTTCCTCTATGTCCCAAGGCATTTTACGCGGCATCGCCATTTCAGCTGAGCTTGAATGGACCTTCTGGCTTGCAGTCTCAGTCGGCGTACTCTGCGTTGCAGCTAGATTATACGACAAGAAGCTTTACAGACCCACAGCAGACGATGTTAACCTACATTCGTGATATGCGAGAACGATCACCTTGACTAAACCTTAATCTCGTCTGGGAATTCAGCCTTCGTTCTCTTGATGTTCCTAAAGAGTTGATTTTCAGTTGGAGAGAGCCCTTGTTCCAAAAATCATGATGCTGACACTATTTCGCTCTAATTGGACTGATGTTTTTTTTGGCAGACTCAGCGCGCCACTTTCAGAACTCTCGCAGACTATTTGCCGTCGATGAGCGCGAGAGAGAAAGACACTCCCTCACTTGCAAAGTAAGAGTTCGTTCATTTTTCCCCATACTTTTGTAGGAACATCTATATATTAAAGAAAATGCAAGCCTATCTAAAATGCGCCTTTCCCATCAGGATAATTAATTTGGTGGCCAGTCGATGCCGTTAAGAACCATTAAGCAAAACACGGCTGAAGCTCTGACATTAGAATGGGTTTTGCAAGTTAAAGATTACAAACTTGCTGTTGACAAGAATTATTGCGTAGGCTGCCAGATCTGCAGCCTAGCATGCCCAAAAGAGGCCATAAAAGTCGAGAAACAACCCAAAACCGCAGGCCAGAAGGCGGAAAAGGCCAAGATTGACGTGGACTTGGCGAAATGCAACTTCTGTGGGATATGTGACTTGGCCTGTCCCTATGGGGCAATGAAGGTTACGGTTGACGGTCAACATGTTCTTTCCGTCGTGGAAAAAGAAAGCTTCCCACAACTGATCCGAGACATCCAGGTGAACTCAGCGAGGCTTCAAGGAAACGCGATGGAGTGCGAAGACGCATGTCCGTTAGATCTGATAAAGACCAAGTGGCAGACGGCTGATGGAAAGGCGGTGGATGACCTCTCGGCGCTCACGGAGCAGGAACGCCAGGGAGTCCACGTCCAAGTTGAGATTGACAAGGAACACTGTCCATGCTGCAGAGTGTGTGAATTCAAATGCTCAGAAGGTCTGATCCGCGTAAGAAAGTTTCTCAGCGGAAAAATAGACATTCACAATGAAAAATGCCCAGAAGGCTGCACAGACTGCTTGGACGTCTGCCCTATCACAGGAGCATTGTACCTCTCTGAATCGGACAAGAAGGTGCATCCGAATGAGAACTTCTGTGTCTACTGCGGAGCGTGCAAAGTTGTCTGTCCAGTAAACGAAGCCTTGGAACTGAAGCGAACCGGCATCAACCACACGCCTGTGCGCTCAGGCGCCTGGAACAAAGCTCTCGAAAGAATGGCCTCACCAATCATCGTCGCCAAGGAACTGAAGTCCAAACGTTCTCTGAAAGC